>JAYWBH010000627.1:0-3691 GCA_043781815.1 Bryobacterales bacterium
GCGTTGTTAGAGGATAAAGCGTACTTGCCACCGGCGACGATTTTATCGCGCTTCTCCCCAAAGAAGGAACAGTTGGCGTGGTCGGCAATCCCTTGGTCCTCAATACTGACAACGGGGGCCTGGGCTTGCAACAAAATTGCTGCGGGAAGAAGGAGTAGAACTGCTTGTCGAATTCGAATGTGCATAAGATTCCCCATGTAACTTGTTTATCGTCACATCGTTGAATTGTCGTTACGTTTAAGTGAACCCAATCTAAAAACAAGAGTTGTGGAGTAATTTACTAAGTAAGATTCCCTAGCATGTCTTAGCAATTTGCCGCTACTTCTTCTCCCCATTTGGTTTATAGAATGGTGATATGGGTATGTTCAGGCTTTCCCTCCTTCTAACACTAGCGTCCGCCGCGTTGTTCGGCCAGTCGCTGGGCAATGGTTCATTGAACGGTAAATACAATGCGCGCCATTTGATGTTGAACGTGAACGCAGCAGGTGCCATAACCGATGCACGCACCTTCTATGGGTCACTGACCTTCGATGGATCCGGTAATTTCACTTACTTGGGTAGCCAATTGGTGGGGGCAGCGGCACCGCTTCCGTTGACAGGGTCGGGCAAGTACACCGTGCAAGCCACCGGATATTTCTCGCTCACCAACTTTCAAAGGACCGATGGTGCCGTAATTCGATGCGGTCTGGGCCAAGGCGCATTGGTCGGGACCACGCAAGAGACCGCCGGAGTTTACGATTTTTTAATTGCAGTGCCCGCCACCACCACCGGACTTGGAGTGCAAACCAGTGCCCTCATCGGAACATACTTTGCATCGACCCTGGAATTTCCCGGAGGCACCGCAGCCAACGTTCGCAGTACATCGTTCCCATTGAAACCCAATGGCACGGGAAGCTTTGGTGACGTCGCCGTTAGTGGCAAAGCGGCCAACTTGCAAGACAAAGTAATTTCGCAAACCGTGGCTGCAGCATCCTATTCATTGACTGCCGATGGATCGGGGACGGCGACGTTTCCACTTGCTTCGACATCTTCAGTTCTGTCACAACTTCTTTCAGGGAGTCGACAAATCTACTTTTCTGCCGACACTAATTTTGTGATTGGCGGCTCTAACACAGCCGGTGGACACGACCTTTTCATCGCCACAAAAGCATTTTCCGGGACAGCCAATGCAGGCAGCCTACGCGACCTATTCTTTACAGCAGGTATGAAGCTGGAACCGAATCGCCCAGGCAGCTATGGAGGTTCAGCCAATGCCAATGGAACGGGCAAGCTGGTTTCCAGCCGTCGTGTCAGGCAACTGGAAGGCGTGCTGGATTTCACTGGTGGCAGTAACTACGCCATCACCGCCGATGGCAATGGGTCGGTGGAAACCAACCGGCTGGCATTGGGAACAGCGGGCGCAAACTATATTGTGAATGGACTGTCGGTCACGGATTCCAATAACTACGAAATCGGCTTTGGTATTCGGGCTACTGCGGCCAGTGCAGCGGGCACTTTCTATATCAATCCACAGGGTATTGTGAATGCGGCCAGCTTTGCCCCGGTCGGTGCACCGGTATCGCCAGGCGAGTTCTTATCCATCTTTGGCGCAGGATTTGCTACCGCCACAACAATTGCCGCCGGGGCACCGTTCCCAGCAACATTAGGTGGCGTGCAAGTGTTGGTGAACAACACTCCGGCACCGTTGTATTTTGTCAGTGCTGGCCAAATTAGCTGCCTGGTTCCTTTCGGAGTCACTGGTGCCACGGCCAGCTTTGTAGTAACTACTGGAGGCAAAACGTCCAACGCCGTGGAACTGCCGCTGGCAAGAACCAGCCCAGGGATTTTCACTGTGCCTTCTGCCGGAACCGGGCCAGGTGCGATTTTGAAAGCAGATTACACGTTAGTATCCGCGGCGAACCCAGCCAAGCGCGGCGATGTGGTGCTAGTGTTTCTTACTGGGCTGGGCAGCGTCACTCCGGCAGTTCGCGATGGAGCACTGGCACCGTCAAATCCATTGAGCATCGTCCCTGGAACTCTCGCCGTCTACATTGGCGGCAAGCCTGCCGACATTCTATTTCAAGGTATGGCACCGGGGCTCGTTGGTTTATATCAACTGAATTTGAAGGTCCCAGGAAACGCTCCTACAGGAACCAACGTTTCCTTCGCTATTGATTCCGGCGATAGTTTTCATGACATGGTGGACATTGCCGTTGTACCCTAACGGCTAGTGCCTCTTCTCCGTGATCTGGATACAATTCGCACCATACTGAATCAGGACCGTCCCTGGTCAGCTTATATTCTGGGCGACCTTGCTCCAGGGTCCTATGAACATTGCACGTTCCATTGCGCGGAAGCTTGCGATGGCATGGTAGTGTTGTATCGCGGTCTAGGTTTCCCTATTCTGTTTTGGCTGAATGCCAACCCGGCAATTCTAGATGAATTTAACGAGCCCGCCGTATTCTTAAACCTACGCGTATCCGATGCCGGAATGCTCGCCGGACGCTACCGCATGGTTGAGCCAAAGCTGATGGGACGCTTTGTTCTGGATCTCGCTCACTGGACCCCAACCTGTGGTGAAGGTGCCCAACGATTGTCAGAGACCGACTTGATCGCCCTGCAAACACTGTATGCCGATGGGGTTCCAGATGGTAATCAGCCCTATTTTTTCTACCCTTCCATGTTGACCGAAGGTGTGTTCTACGGCCTGTGGGAAGGGTCGGAATTAATCGCCGTGGCGGGAACGCATCAAGTGGTACAACAGGAAAGCGTGGCAGCGGTGGGCAATGTTTACACGCGTCGGGACCGTCGCGGAAAAGGCTTGGCAGCGCAGCTCACAAGTGCCGTCACCTTACACTTGTTGGGAATGGGTATCAGCACTATCGTGCTGAATGTGGAACAATCAAAGCCCAATGCCCGTCGGATTTATGAGCGACTGGGGTTCCGCTTGCATTGTGAATTTCTTGAAGGTCGTGCAGTTCGTGAGGATTTGATTTGACCGATTCCGTACTTTTATACGTGGCCCTGTGTGCCAGTGCGTTTCTAGCCGGTGCCGTTAACGCAATTGCAGGTGGCGGAACCTTGCTCACCTTCCCTGCCCTGTTGGCTGTGCTATCGCCTGTGATGGCCAACGGCACCAGTACAATGGCCTTGCTGCCTGGTTCAATCGCCAGCGCTTGGGCGTATCGGCAGGACGTTGCCCATCCGCCAAAGTTGCTGTGGTGGCTATTCGCACCAAGTCTTGTGGGCGGATTATTGGGAACGGTTCTAGTAACCCGCACGGATGAAAAATACTTTGCGGCGCTGGTGCCATGGTTGATCCTGTTGGCAACGGTGCTATTTATGATGCAACCACTTGTCGCAAAGATGGCCAAGAGTCAAACAGCAGGCGGCGATCACAGCACGGGACACTTGGCGATGCTGGCCTGCGCTCAGTTACTGGTGTCCATTTACGGAGGATACTTTGGCGCGGGGATCGGCATTTTGATGTTGAGCTCGCTGGCCTATATGGGGCTGCGTGATGTGCATCAGATGAATGCCCTGAAGGCCATTTTAGCGACGCTGATCAACGGTGTGGCGGCTTTATGGTTCGCCATGGAAGGCAAGGTGGAATGGCGTTTCGCTTTACCAATGGCGGCGTCGGCGATTGTTGGCGGATACCTGGGAGCACGCCTGTCGCTGCGCTTTTCGTCGACTTCGGTACGCAAAGTTG
>JAYWBH010000628.1:0-11080 GCA_043781815.1 Bryobacterales bacterium
CAAAACGATGTCATTGGCGATGGCCTGCATCATCGGTCCACCAAACCTCACGGTGCCACCACTCGCGAAGCAGCTTTCAAGATCAGTGATCACCAGGGATATGTGCAGTGGCACGAGCCCAAGTTCCAGCACCAGATTTATTTACGGTTGAAAGAACGGATTGAAGGTTTAGGGAAACGATTTGGAACTGGCCCGGAAGCCTTTGGCTGGTTAGCGCAGCCATAGTCAGCCCATTTCGATGAAACATCGAGCGGCATCAGGAATGGACAGGCAGGGATGCCCAAATGTCACTTAGTTTCCCCGCAATCGGACAGCTTCAAGTGTTGGAACGAAGCTATCAGGCCTTTGAAAAACCGCTCCCTGCGGCCACGGCTCGGTATCGGATACTCGTTCGTCTCCACCTCCATGTCGCGCACCCCTACTAATGTGCGGATTGAAAGAGGGGGCTATATGCTAACCCAACTTGCTGAGCTTCGATTCCAGCCATATCAGCACAATCAGAATGAACACCATCATGGATCCCACCAAGGGAACGTAAATCATCACGTGGATGTCGAAATAGTGGGCTACCAGACCAAGCATTGCCGGAGCCATCATTCCGCCAGTCAAAGCTAGAGCGAAAATTCCATTTAAGTAGGCCGGATGATAGTAGGGAAACCGGTGATTCAGCTTTTCCACCACAATTGGAAAAATTGGTGCGAAACTGGCTCCCACCAGTAAAGTGCCCACAAATGCGCCTTGCAGATTGTTGGTAGATCCTAAAATGGAGCATCCCAGGATGGAAGCTAGCGCGCTGGATGCAAGTAGCCACGCGTGATTCATTCTAGGCAATACTGCCTGCGCCACCGTCCGCCCAACCAGCAATGAGAACCAATAAAAGGCCAACATTTTTAGAGCTGTTTCTGGACTGATTCCTAACCTTTGGATCAGGAAGATGGGCAACCATCCAGCAATTGTCCACTCATTCCCAAACTGAAAGAACAAGAGCAGAGCAAAAAGAATTGCTCCCGGCTTGCGGAAGTCCAGCAGTGTTTCCGCCAAGGGAAGACTCATCACCGGTTGAACGGGGCTGAAATCAGTGCGAGCGTACATCATTCCCAGCAGAAAAGGAATGATGGCCATCACCAATAAAATGGTTGTGACCGAGTAAGCATAAAAAGCTCCGCCTGCCAGCAAAGCGGTCAACATGGAACCCATGGTGAACAGCAGACCAGCAATGTTTGTGGTGGAAGCGGCATCGTGTCGATAAATGGAAATGATCGCCTGGAAGACTGCGGTATTGGTTAGGCCTGCCGACATTCCAGCACCGAAAAGTCCGCCAGCCCGCCAGGACGGGTCAATCATCGGAGCAGATGCAAACGCCAGCAATCCCAATGAAATGGCACCGATCAGAGCCGCCGCTTTGAGAATGAACCCAGTTCCGAAACGGGGCAGTGCCATTTGCGCAGCTTGTACAGCAATCAGAAATCCCAGATTCAAACTGAAAAAATAGAAGGCAACCCATAGGAAACCAGATTGCAGGTGGTGTCCCCAAGCAGGCAGAAGCGATCCTGGTAATGAAACCAAAACACCTGAAAGGAAGAAGCCGACCAAGGCCCTTCGAGCGGTTGCGGCGTCTAATGTGCCCGTATGCTTCGGAAGCAGATATGGCATCGAAGCTTTATTGTACCCTTCAACTTGAACAATCCGGCTTACAAATCAGCCAGACGCTTATCGGCATCGCCAAAGCGATCCAGCTTCACTCCCATTCGATCCATCAATGAAAGATACAAACTGCAAGCTCTTCTATTTTCGTTGCCCTTTTCCAGGTAGTCTAAAATGCGACCGGTCTTCAAAGCTCCGCCTGCTTTGCCTGCCAAGATGATCGGCAACTGATCGGCACCATGGGTATCGCCATCGAACAGGCTGGAGGTAAGCATCAGTAAGGAGTTGTCCAGGAGCGACGTTCCACCTTCGTCGATCTCCTTCATCCGCTTCAGCAAATAAGTGAATTGCTGCACATGAAATTGATTGGTCTTCAAGTACATGGCTTCGAGCAATGGTGCGCGACCGTTGTGGGTCAGGTCCAGATGCAACGCTCCACGAACGCCTTCCAGAAACTTAAAATTCATTTGCGATAGATCATTGTTCAGCATCAACGTGGCAATGCGGGTCTTGTCCATCTGGAAGGCCAGCACCGTCAAATCCAGCATCAGCTTCATGTGCGCTGGAACGTCTTGTGGAATTTCATCTGCAGGACGCGGCATATTTGGTTTCGCCAAAGTTGGCCGCCAACCTTCCAGTCGCTCTTCTTTCGATGCCCGATCAATACGCTTTTCAATATCGCGGACAGATTCCAAATACTCGTCCAACTTCACTTTGTCAGTGCGGCTGATTTTCGGTTTCAGGCTGTTGGTTTCAGCAAGCACGGCATCCAGAATACTACGATCCATCCTGCGCCCTGACCCATCCCCAACCAGTTGATCAAACGTGCGCGAAGGATAAATTTCTTTCATGGCTGGCTTGGTGGGAGTGGTCCAGGAAACGGATGAGCCATAGAGCATGGACAAGCCATCTTCCAGACGCAATTCGTTGGGCTCAATGCCCAGGACAAGGCTCGGGACAGTGGTCTGGCCGCCGATCTGCCGTGAAAGAACCTGATCGAACGAAGTGCCGACGCGGATATCATTGGGATCCAGACTCACCGGCGCGCCGGAAAGCAAATTCATGCGACCCAAGTGAGGACTTGTGGAAACAAACGCAGTCTGGTGATACAGCCCGCGCAGGAAAACCAAGTCGTCCCCAAAGGATGTCAGGGGCTTGGCTGCAGGTCCGAATTCCATGGCTGCACCACTGCCCTTGGCCCACCAATGTTCCGGTTCCACACCGTTTGAAAAGAAGACGCAACCAAAACGTAGCGGCGGTTTATTGGCGGCTTTAGAAGGTTTCTCATCAGCAGCAAGCAGAGGCAAAGATTCCAGCCAGGGTAGCGTAAGTGCGACGCCGGTTCCGCGTAAAAAATTACGACGTGATTGTTGTGTCATTTTGATCCCTTTGCGAACGCGATTGCTGGCGGACTTTCGTCCTTGCCCAGCTTGTTGCGGAACTGCTTACTACTGATAATCTCTGCAACCAGTTGCGAAAATGTAGTGTCCCCACCGCCTTCTGCAATGCGGCTGATCAGCAGTTCATCAGAAGGCTGAATGGTGCGGCCCAAGGCGTAACCGGAAAGTTTATAGGCAACCGTACGAAGTACCTGCTTTTCCTGAGTGCGCAAGTAGTTCAACAGCCCGTCAATCCCGTTGATTTCTTTCTTGTCGGAAAGAGTTCCGGAATCGTGAATGGGCTTGCCATCGGCATACTTTTCACGCCAGCGGCCTACCGAATCGTAGTGTTCTAACGGGAAGCCCAACGGGTCAATGCGGACGTGGCAGTTGGCACAGGTGGCATTGCGTTTATGAGATTCCAGACGTTCAAACACCGTCATATCGCCGAAGTTTTTATCATCAGCAGGCAACACGCCGGCATTGGCCGGTGGAGGAGGGACGGCAGTTCCCAACACACGACGCAGCACCCAATCACCACGCTTCACGGGGCTGGTTCGTAACGGTGCTGACGTAGCGGTAAGTAGGGCACCCAACCTTAACAGGCCCCCACGCTGAAACGCATTCGCACCTTCCACCAATTCCACTTTGTCAGTGGACTTCACTTCCTGCTTCACGCCGTAGTGTTTGGCAAGGGGCTTGTTGAGGAACGTGTAATCGGCAAATATAAGATCACGCACTGGACGATCTTTGCGGACCACATGTTCAAAAAACGAAACAGCTTCGTCGTACATGGCGGACTGCACTTCGGCAGTATATTCCGGGAAGCGACCAGTATCCACGCCGCGGTGCTGATCGAAACGATAGAACCCTAGCCATTGACCGAAAAATTCCGTCGATAGTCGCCGAGCCTTTGCATCGGCCAGCATGCGCTTCACCTGTTTTTGGAGCAGTTGCGGATTGTTCAGCTCCCCTGCCCCAGCGGCGCGACTCAGTTCGCTGTCAGGAATTGACGACCACAGAAAATAGCTCATGCGGCTGGCCAGTTCATAACTGGAGAGTGGCCTGGCTGGCGAACTGTCCAGGGCAGTCTGCTCCACCCGATACAGGAATTCCGGTGCCACTAAGATGCGTGTCAGCAATGCCCGGATGGCCTTACGATGATCTTTTTCTGAAGCCAACGCTTTTTCATAGAACGCGCGCAGATTCTGCTTTTCAACAGCGGTTAGCGGACGTCGCCAGGCCCGGCTGGCAAAGTGCAGACTATCTTCCACATGACCAGCACGGCCTGCCAGTTGGGCCGATTGGGCCTCCTGATATTTGGCAACCAGCGGCGTAACGTACTTACGCGACTCCATCGGCAAACCTTCAATTTGAGCCTGGCCCATGTCTTGAATGTGCTTGCCTTTAAGGTCGATCTTGAAATGCTCTGCAATGAGTCGCAGATAATTGTCGTGATAGTCAAACGACGTGTAAAGGTCATTCCAGGCATTGTTCAAACGCTGGCGAGTGGCATCGTCCATCAGGTTGTCATATACAAACGGGTCGTCGCGGACGTACTTCACTTTTAGAACAAAGTCGTCATGCTCGGGAACGTTGAAGGTGCTATCGAATGGCTGAGGTACCGGATCTTTATCGGCAGGCGTTGGTTCCCCGTGGGAGTTGGGCGGCAGAATACTGGCCATTTCCATCACCCCGGCTTTGAACTTTTTGTAGCCATCACTTTGCGGATCACCTAACAAGGCACGAGTGGGAATCCCTCTGGCACCGCCGTCTTCACGGTCGGAAAATGTCACGCGATAAATTGGATCGCGATCCGGTCCTACCTGGGCGTCCACTTGAAATTCCACGCCGAAGGATACTTCCGGGACAATCACTTCAAACCAGACGGAGGAGGTTGATGCGAAGTCGTCAGGTCCAATGGGTGTGCCGTCGGGGCTGATGCCGAAGTTCAACCTCTTCGCAGTTTCCTCACTGACCGATGCTCGTAACGATTGTTTGGGTCCGGCTGGTGGAAAGTTACGCAGCGCGTTCGGTTGCACCACAGCAGTTGAGTCCGTTGCCTTACGAGGCGCCGCCGCAGGGCGAATGGAAATTGTGGCGTTGCGCCAGATGATGAGTGGTTTAGCATTGGGACCTGGGTTCACCGTGGCAACATTTAAATAAAGCTTGGTCGGACCGGGAGTGCGCGCCCGTGACCCACGGCCTCCAGTATTGAAGCGGAAGTGATGCAGGGTTTCCACCGCCAGCGATTTATCATTGAAATAGAGAGGGCTTTCATCCCCTGCCCCACCTGCCGCCACGTCTCCCCGCGCAAAAAGCCAACTGGGCCAAGTGACCAGATACTGTTGGATTTCCTCACATTGGGTACGGACAGTTTTTGCATCACCAGAAAGTTTCCGCCATCGGGCAGCAATTTCAGAGGAGGGAAAGCCTAGCGACGGCTTGTTCAGTACAGTCCAAATATGTTGGGTAAAGCGAACGTTGACATCTTCTTCAATAGCGAACTCTTTCAGTGATTTGGTAGGCACAGTTCGATGCTGGTAGCGCCATGCGGCATAGAAAGCTTTGCCATATTTATCGAGTCCAAACGGTCTGCCACCTTCGCCGGAAACCGTACGAAAGCCGCTGCTGGCATAGATATCCTTAATGCGATTGATGGCCGAAAGCTCAAAGCCAGTCTTGCCGGGGTCGCCGAAAAACTCCAGTGGACCGGCGCCAATCACAGCATGGTTGGCAATGCGCTTAGCGGCATCAAGATAACGTTCCAGGTTGGCGTCCTGCATGAACTGGACGTCGCCAAAATTAGTGAAACCTTCACCACCGGCAGAATCGCTTGAGGAATCAATACCAGTCTCCAACTCAATGCCTGTCAGGTCCTGAACGGTGTAGCCATATTCACCACTGGTGAGCCGACGCACCGTGACGCGCCCCGGATCCCCGTCATGTTTCGTTGCGTAGGTGCTCAGTTCGGAACGGATCCATGTGACCGCTTGCAGACGTTCGGCATCCGTTGGCTGGGGCATCTTTTCTGGAGGCATGCGCTTTTGCTCAAGGGCGGTGGCCACCTTTTCCCAATGACGGAATCCATTGGCGATGGAATTTTCCGATACCAGTTTTTGCAGATTCACCCCACCCATGGATGCCGATTTTCCATGACATTGAAAGCAGTACTGCTCAAATGTGGATAGCGGTGGAGGGGCAGCAAAAGCGGGGATGAGGCCAAGGAAGGCTAGGATCAACAAGGATTTCAAGGACAGGGTTCTCCAAACGGCTCAAGTCTATCAGTTTGAGGACGATCTTGGAGGTGGATAGGTAACCGGACTGGTTTGACAATAAGTTGGCGGAAGCTAGTGGGGGTCGAACCCACCGCGCCACAAAGTAGCGCACGCTGGTTTTGAAGACCAGGCCCAGCACCGGCCAAGGTTAGCTTCCGTTCACAATTTTACCACTCATCAAAATAATATTACTCCCCCCCATTGATCTCTGTAACAAGTTGAGTAATAATTGCCCCAACGGAGGTTTTTCATATTTTACACAGTCGACCTGTATCAGCAAGCCTGTCATCTGAAACTGTATGGAGAATCGGACGGGATTTAGCAAGTTAGTTGGAAGATTTTTTCAGGGGGGTAAGTACACATGAACATGCGGAAACGCTTGACGATAACCCTCATGGCATTGGCTATGACGGCATACTGGGCTGCACCTGCTGCGGCTCAACTTTTGTACGGTTCACTCACGGGATTGGTGGAAGACGCGTCGGGTGGTTCAGTTCCCAATTCGTCTATTTCAATCACGAACAAAGGAACAGGTCTGACTTACGAAGCTAAGTCCGACGAGGCTGGGCGCTACACTATCCAAAACATATTGCCTGGCGAATACGATCTGAAGATTGTGGCATCTGGCTTTCGGCCAGAGACAGTAAAGAGTGTCAGAATCACTTCTGGCTTCGTTTCCCGTGAAAATGCCAAGCTCGAAGTTGGTTCGCTGAACGAATCCATTTCAGTTCAGGCGGAAACAACAGCGTTGCAGACGGACAAGTCGGATACGCACACAGCTTTGAATTCTCAGCAGATTTCCAGCTTGCCGTTGCCCGGTTACCGCAACTATCAGAGCTTGATTAACCTGGTTCCAGGGGCAACCCCGGCAGGCTTCCAGAATTCAGTAACGGATTCACCTGGTCGTTCGCTGGCAACCAATATTAATGGTACGAACAAGAACAACAATATGACTCGTATTGACGGCGCGGCTTCGGTGAACCTATGGTTGCCGCACCACACCGGCTACGTGATGCCTGCAGAAATGGTGGACACAGTGAATGTGACCACGTCGGCCAGCGATGCGGAACAGGGCACTTCTGGTGGCGCGGCAATTTCGCTATCGACGAAGAGCGGTACGAATCAGTTCCATGGAAGTGCATTTGAGTTCCATGATGATCAGCATTTGAAGGCTCGTAACTTCTTTCAAACAATTAAGCCACTTCGTATCTATAACAACTACGGTGCGACCATTGGTGGGCCCATTAAGAAAAACAAGTTGTTCTTCTTTTACAGCTTTGATGGATCGCGGCAACGTGACGGCGCAGTGGGCCTCTACTCGGTGCCTACTGCAGACATTCGCACTGGTAATTTCGCAGCATCGGGAACAACCATTTACGATCCGGCCACCGGCAATGCCCTCACTGGCGTCGGTCGTACACCGTTTCCAAGCAATGTGATTCCTGGGAACAGAATTTCTTCGCAAGCTCAAAAAATTCAGGCTAACTATCCGCAACCCAACACGAACTTGACGGGTTCATTGAGTAATTTCAATGGCGTTGGCGGTCCTATTTTCAAGCGAGATTACAACGATGTCAAGATCAACTGGACCCGCAACGAACGGTCGCAGGTTTGGGGACACTATGGCAGAATGAAGGCCCTTGTTGTGGGTAAAGGGATTTTTGGCGATGGCGTTGGACCCAGCCCTGGTGCCGATCCTGGCACTGGTGACACTCGCGTGCAGAACATGTCCGCAGGCCACAACTACACTCTCAGCTCTAACCTTTTGTTAGATGGTGTGTTTGGCTATCAGCGGCAGGATCAGACGGTTCGTGGCGTGGATTTCGGCAAAGATTACAGCGCTTCGCTGGGCATTCCTGGCATCAACAATCCTGCCGACATCATGCAAAGTGGTTTCCCGAACATTACGATCAATGGCTACAACGGTTTTGGCGTCCCCGGTTGGATGCCCTTGAATCGTATTGAAGAAAGCTACACCACCAGCCATAACTTAAGCTGGACCAAGGGTGCCCATGTGTTCCGCTTCGGGTTTGACGGTGTGAATCATCGTATGACTCACTATCAGCCAGAACTCGGCGGCGGCCCCCGTGGTGCCTTCGATTTTTCTGGTGGGCCGACTGTTTTGGGACCTAGTGGTTCTGGAAATAACTTCAATGGTTATGCGGCATTCCTACTTGGATTGACCAACAATATGCAGAAGAGCATTCAGTACATTCTGATGACTCCTCGCGAGTTTCAGTTTGGATGGTATGCCCAGGATCGTTGGCAGCTTACCAAGAAGCTGACGTTGAATCTTGGCCTGCGCTACGAACTCTATCCGCTGATGACCCGCGCTACCGGCAAGGGGATTGAACGTTTAGAGCCATTGACCAATCAGGTGTTTTTGGGTGGTCGTGGCAATCAGCCGAAAGATGTTGGTGTAAGTGTCAGTCACAAACTGTTTGCACCTAAAATTGGGCTTGCTTATCGTATTGATGAAAAAACTGTGTTCCGCGCAGGCTATGGCATCAATTATGATCCACTACCCTTCTCTCGTCCTTTGCGAGGTTTCTATCCACTCACTGTGAATTTTAACTTCGATGCGCCGAACGCTTTCTCTCAAGCTGGTACGCTAGCTACGGGATTGCCGCCGACGGTTGGTCCAGACCTTTCCAGTGGTATTGTAAATCTGCCCGCAGTGGCTGACATGCGCAGCCCCAATTTGGGACAGATTCACCGTGGCTACATTCAATCGTGGAACGCCACTTTCGAACGTCGCTTGCCAATGAGTATTGTTGGAACGGTTGCTTACGTGGGAACGCAGACTGTTCACCAACTGGCTGACCGTGACATTAACTCATCGTCTCCTGGTTTGGGCAATGCAGGCCGTCCATTCAACGCATTGTTCGGGCGTCAAATCGCAACCAACATGTGGGATGGCTATCTTAGCTCTAACTATCATTCGTTGCAGACCAGCATCCGCAAGCAGTTTTCCAAAGGCGTCATGCTGCAAGGGTCCTATACATGGTCGAAGGCGATCAATATGACCGACGAAGACGGCTGGGCCGGAGTAGGTTGGAATTGGGGACCAGTGTTTAATCGTAATCGTGCTCTGGCTGGTTACGATCGGACCCACATTTTCAACATGGGTTGGGTGTATGAACTTCCCTTTGGCAAAGGTAAGCCATTCGCCAGCAGTGGTGTTATTTCGCACATTGTTGGTGGCTGGTCTGTAAACGGCATTATGGCCGCATACACAGGCACGCCGTTCACAGTGGGCGCATCGGGTGCGTCATTGAACATTGGTGGCGGCAACGCACAGACGGCTGACCAGGTATTGAGCGATGTAACCCGCTCCTTCCAGGTTGGACCGGGAACGTATTGGTACAATCCGGATGCGTTTGTACCGGTGACAACCACACGTTTCGGCAGCACAGGCCGCAACATTCTGCGTAACCCAGGGGTGTGGAATACTGATTTACTTATAGGTCGAACGTTTGTTGTGACCGAAAAAGTTAAGGTTGAATTCCGCGGGGAAGCAACCAACTTCCAGAACACATCGCACTTCGGCGGTTTTGCCAGCACCAGCGTGGCGAACAAGGGGAATAACTTCCTTAGCGTTCGTAGTTCGTTTGGGGAACGGCAAATTCGTTTCGGTTTGCGTGTGCAATTCTAGAAGCATGAAGGTAACAGCAGGGCGGCTCTCACAAGGAGCCGCCCTTTTTCTATTTGCGGCAACCGTTTTAACGGCGCAGGATGCGGCAGCAGTAAAATCGCAGCAAGCCAAACAGTTGATGAGTGCTGGTCGATTTGCCGAAGCAATTCCAATTTACCAGGATCTGGTGAAGGCCATGCCAGCCAACCAGGGCCTACGTTTGAACCTGGGCATGGCCCAGCATATGGCCGGGAAAGATGACGATGCAGTGAACACTCTGGGGACACTGGCAGACCCGCGAGCCGTGGCAATGTGCGGGGTCTCCTACATGCGGCTAGGCAATGCGGAGAAGGCTGCTGAATATTTGGAACGTGCAGTTCGAGCCATGCCCAACGATATGGAATTAGCCCGTATGTTGGCCGAAGCCGGGTTAGTGGCCGGGCGTCCGCAGGCTGTGGCAGTAGCGTTTCGAACTGTCGTAAAGTTGCAGCCGGAAGTGCCCCGTGGGTGGCTGGAACTTGGTCGCAGCTATGAAGCACTGGCCGAAGAGGCCTACGCCAAGTTAGATGCGCAAGCGCAAGGGTCGCCCTATTGGCTGGCATTGGTTGCTGAGACGCGCATGAAGCAGCAGCAGTTGCGCGGGGCGCTGGCATTGTATCGTGAGGCGTTGGGCAAGTTGAACCGACGTGATTGGCATGAACGCATTGCCGAGATTTACGAAAAGAGCGATCACAAGGATTGGGCTGTATTGGAACGCAAGAATGTCCCACTGGCTGGGGCGTGTGTGAAGCCTACGGCGGAGTGCCATTTTCAGGCCAAGCGATATTTAGCTGCCGCTGAATCAGCCGCTACCAAAACAGCAGATGCGGAATATTGGCGTTCGAAAGCCTATAACGAATTGGCTCGCGAAGCCTTCGCCAAGCTCAGCAAGTTTCCTGATTCCGCCGAGTGGCACGAATTTCTGGGAACACTGTATCGCAATCAAGGCAAGCATACGGAAGCCATGGTGGAGTGGCGGGCGGCGCTGCAAAAGCGCCCCGATGATGTGCAGCTAGCCAAAGAGCTTTCCACTTCCCTGCTGGCCACGAAAGATTTTGTACCGGCTGAAATGAACTTGCGCGGCTTGCTGAGCAAGTCCCCAGAAG
>JAYWBH010000629.1:0-3682 GCA_043781815.1 Bryobacterales bacterium
GCATAGAAAGCCGTCTGGTCAAGCACTAGTTCCGCCTCAACTCCTTTTTCAAGGGAATCAACAGACTTTTGATCCACCACCAGCGCAATGATTTTTCCTTCCGCTTCCAGCTGCTCATAGCCTAGAAACTTCGTGCGACCTAAACTCTGCTGCAACTTCTGATACACCGGCAGAATCTGCGATTTTTCGGCACCCTTCCAACTGGCCCGCGCCCTTTCGCGCTGCTTCTCCATTTCCAGGTCAAAGCCTTCCCGATTGATGCTCAGCCCATGTTCGCGAGCCATCTCTTCCTGTTCGTCCAACGCCAGTCCGTAGGTATCGTACAGCTTGAATGCCGCCGGGCCCGGCAACACTCCGCCAACAGCCTTTTTTGCTTCATCAGCAAATACTTTTTCGGCAACTTGAAAGGTGGTGGCGTAGCGATTTTCTTCTTCCTTCACAACCCTGGCCACACGTCCCACGCTTTCCAATAATTCTGGGTAGGCGGGTTCCATCAGTTGGGCGACAAAGCCGGTCATCTGATACAGAAACTGATCTTGAATTCCAATCATGCGGGCGTTGCGCATGGCCCTTCGCATAATTTTCCGCAACACGTAGCCACGGCCTTCATTCGACGGAATCACTCCATCATGAATCAAAAATGACGATGCGCGGGCATGATCAGAAATGATGCGTAGAACGGTGTCGGTTCGTGGATCGGCACCATAGTCCACCCGAAATCGCGCCGCAGCGTGATCAATAATAGGGCGCAACAAATCGCATTCAAAATTGGAAAGCTTGCCTTGCAAAATTGCCGCAACCCGCTCCAAACCCATCCCTGTATCAATGGAAGGACGCGGCAGTCGGCTCATAATGCCATTCGCGCCGCGGTCAAATTGCATGAACACCAGGTTCCAAATTTCCACAAATCGACCGCCGCCATCCAGCGGAAATTGCTCATGTTCATGCCCTGGGGACGCGGTGCCTTCGCCCAAATCGTAGTGGATTTCCGAACAAGGTCCACAAGGTCCGGTATCGCCCATTTGCCAAAAGTTGTCTTTTTCATCTAACCGAAAGATACGGTCTTTCGATATATCGGTCACCTTCAGCCAAAGTTCTTCCGCTTCGTCATCTTCGCGAAACACAGTCACGTAAAGACGGTTTTTATCCAGTCCAAGATCTTTGGTGATCAGTTCCCAGGCAAATTCAATGGCTTCCGCTTTGAAATAATCGCCGAAGGAAAAGTTCCCCAACATTTCAAAGAAAGTATGGTGACGGCGGGTGTAACCGACGTTTTCTAAATCGTTATGCTTCCCCCCTGCCCGGACGCATTTTTGGGAAGAGGTGGCGCGTTTATAATCGCGCTGCTCCATTCCTAAAAAAACATCTTTGAACTGGTTCATCCCAGCATTGGTAAATAACAATGTGGGATCGTTCAATGGAACCAGGGAAGAACTGCGGACAACACGATGTCCACGTTTGGAAAAATAATCCAAAAAAGTATTACGAATCTGATGGCCAGTCACTTTCTCTATTTTAACTCAATGAATTCAAAGTAACTCAGCCGTCAGCAGAAATTGCAGGAACTCATTCTGCGCCAACAATCCCGTAGTGGAACCAAGTTGCGACGCACTCAGGGCACCTGCGGCATTACCCCAACGGGCTGCAGCCATCCAATCCAGGCCAGCGTGCAGCCCAGCCAGAAAGCCTCCGGCAAAGCAGTCCCCGGCACCTGTGGTATCCAGCACGCTCACCTTAAAAGCAGGAATTTCATGGTGAGTTGCCCCGCTAAAAACCGCACAGCCTTTACTGCCGAGTTTCACTACAACCGTTTCCACCCCATGATCCTGAAAAAAAGCGGCCGCATCGGCAGGCACTGGCTGGCCACTTAAAATTCTGGCTTCAGCTTCATTCACAAACAACAAATCCAAATGTGGAAGACACGGACCCAACACCGTAAGCCATTCCCCTTTTGCATCCCAACCGGTATCGAGCGACGTGCTCAGGCCGACACTTCTGGCTCGTCGCAAAGTTTCTCCACCATGCGGTCGCAAACCAGGAAGCCCAAAAATATTTGCCAGATGATAGTGCTTATGTTTGCCTACCAGATCTGCATGAAAAGGGATTGGTGCCAGAAATACTTCGCGGCTGGCCCCTGGACGATGTTGGAAACTACGCACCCCTGCCTGATTGACAAGCACAACGCTGGTGGCCGTCGGTAACGATGCTTTGGTAATGCGGCTGGTGTCACAACCAGCATCGCGAAGGGCGTCCATTGTGAAGCGACCGAAATCATCGGGACCAACCGCCCCCAGCAATCGCACCGGAACTTTCAGCTTGGCCAGAGTGATTGAGGTGTTCGCGCCATTGCCGCCGACATGCGGTTCAATGGTGTCAACCCAAGTTGTCGCATCCCAACGGATCTCTTCCACCGGGCTCACCACAATATCGTAAACAATGTTTCCAGAACACAGCACACCGCCTGAAAGATCCACCGGCATACTACAATCGACCGCCGATCATTGCCTCCAGAAACTGCTTTTCCAATAGCCATTTTCCAACAACTTTATTCGATTGTTGGACAAAGATTCCGTGAGTCAGCACACTACCAAGATCGCCAGGATTTGGTTTCTCCTTGGCCCTTTCCAGATACTTGCGAAAAACATCGGTCATCCCCTGCAATTGCGTTTGCAGGGAATTTGCTGCGCTGTCACTTGCACAATAGGCTTCCAAAGTTGCCGTAGGCAAAGCATTGTCTAAAGAGACAGAAAAATAGGACATTTCGGCATCTTCTAGCGCCTTTGCGAATAGTTTTGTACCGGAAGGGAACTCAACGGAAGATTTCCAATAAGATCGCGGAACCTTAACCCAAAAGGGTGCGCTTGGGGGCGCGATTGGGTCAGCAGATTTCGCCGCGCCCATTAACTGGTTGGCAGCGGAGTCACTCTTGCTGCTGGCCCAAGCCACTAGATTGCTTCGCAGAGGAACAAACGAAACATAACGGTCCCCCCGAGAATTCTTCAAGCTGCAAAGTCCATTTTGGCAGCGACCTCCGTGGACCATCACATATTTTTTCAGCGCTGGAAGATCGAAGCGCCCGGTGGCCAATGCCAGCCTGTCGTCCCCCGATATAGAGAGGATGACCAGGTCCAGGTCAGTACGATAGTCGAAGGCGGTCTCATGAACGAAGCGCCGATATTCTTCCTCTTCTACAACCGGAGAACCAGCCACTATTTCCAGCAAATTTGCCAGGCGCAGGGAACGAAGATCAATTTGGATGATTACGGAATCTTTCTGTGGAAACCGTCGCAGCATGTTGGCCATTGATTCCGGGAGTCGGAACCGCCAATAATATATGGCACCCAAGCCAATCGCCGCACCCACAAGGAGCGCTACTAGAAACAGACGAGTTATCCAACCCTGGCGCACTGCCATGAATATAGTGTAGAGGCTTTTAAGCCATCACAGCGTTTTCAACTCTGGATGCTTTCCATAGTTGCAGGTAAGGTTGCAGGTCTTTCATCATGGCGTTGTATTGCGGGATGTCCAACGATTGTGCTCCATCGCTGACAGCTTTATTCGGGCATGGGTGGACTTCTAAAATCACACCATCCGCCCCAATCGCCACACCGGCGCGAGTCAGGGCAGGAACTAGGCTGCGTTTACCAGTGGCATGGCTGGGATCAAGAATCACGGGCAGGTG
>JAYWBH010000630.1:0-11018 GCA_043781815.1 Bryobacterales bacterium
ACGGCCGCCGGGGCGCAGGACGCGACGCAGTTCCAGAAGAATGCGTGATCCTTGGTCGGTAGTGAAGTGTTCAAAAAAGTTAGATGCAAAAACGGTGCCAAGCGTGCCAGTCTGGAAAGGCAGCGGGTCCAGCGCCGATTGCATTAGAGGCTGTACGGACGCTTCCCAATGTGCGATCAGATCGGGGTTCATGTCCAGCGCCCACTTCTGATTGGCGATGGAGAAACGAGAGAAATCTCCGTAGCCAGCGCCGAGGTCCAAAAGGGCAGATTGGGGATCAACCCAAGGAGCAAGGTAACGGCACAAAGCACGCCACACTTTTGCACGTTCGGGATCGAACGGCAGGCGGACGCGATGATATTCGTTGACAAATATTTCAGTGGCTTCTGGGCTCATAGATGTAGACATTGTTCAGACCATCCACATGTTTCACCAAGCGGTAATGTTTGCGGATGGCATCCTCCTGAAGGTTGGGCAGCCGACCAAATTCGAGATCTTCAATTGCTGGTGGTGGCTCAAACAGATTTTGCCCTAGGATCACAGTGGCAAATTGGCGTGCTTCCAGATCTTGCAACACTGTGGTGGGGTCGGTAAGCCCGGCTCGGACTAGTAAGTTATAGATCAGCGGTTCCACTTCAATGCGTCCACGATTATGGACAAGCGAATCGTAATGGACCGAAAGCAGGCGACCAGGATGATCCACAAAGGGTTTCAAAGCCATGGTTTCCTGTTGTTTGGCTGGTTCAAAAAGGGCACGTTCGGCGATTACACGGGTGCTCAGCAACATGTTAATAGCAACGTGCAGCAGCAACGGTAATTGCAGTACAGTGACCCAAGTTTGGCGGGCTACAAACAGATTCGGAAAGAAATCCAACTGATCCAGCGCATAGGCAGCACACATGGCCAGCACCAGCATCATTTCCATTTGATAGTTCAGGTCAGAACCGATTTTAGATGCGGTAAGCAGCCAAATACAGGTGGAGAAAGCAGCATAAATGTAAAGCGGCAAAGCGCGGTGGGAAGGTCGAATGGCCCCGGCCAGTGCAGTCACAACGATGCCCGTGCCGGTCATCAGCAGATATTGGACGTGTTGTTGCAGTTTGAAGAGGGCGAAGGGATTGATGTTGGCAAAAATAGCATCGGCGAAGAAGCCGCCGTGAGTAACAGCGTTTAAGGTGAAAGCGATGCCGCCGCCAGCGATTGCCACACCTGCGATCCATGGCAAGGCTTGCTTGCGATCTTCCCAAAGCAGCGTGACTCCAATGGCCGCACCGGCGGCGAGGAATGTTTGCTTGGTGAAGATTGCTAAGATGACGAATATTCCAGACAGGACCAGCGCGCGCTGATCACGCTGTTCGCGGAATTTCAGGAAGGCAGTGAAGGCGGTCAAAGAGAAACAGCAGGCCAGCATGTCAACCTGCCCGGTGGTTCCCCAGAACAGGATATTGGAGGTGGAAGCTGCCAGAATCACCGCAGTGATTCGGGCAAATGTATTGCTGGTGAGGTACCCCAATGCTCGCCAACACAGCCAGAGCGACGCTAAAAGTGCAGCATAGGATAGAATTCGTGCACTTTGGTAGGCCGGAACACCTAAATTATGCAGGAATCCAGAAGCGGCGTAGAAAATGGGTCCGTAAGCGGAAATGGTGAATGGGTAACGATTAACACCCCAGTAAAGACCCTCTCCGTGGACCAGCATATTGGAATGCAATACAACCAGCGCTTCGACAGGGGTGAAATCATGTTGCGCCCAGAGGAGGACGATGAGGTGCCCAATCAGGCTCAAGGCGACAAAAGCGGCAATGCAGCACAGTGCTTTTCCGCAATTACGTTGACGGAGGGCGGGGTTTACCACTGCGAGACGAATTTTCTCAGATGCAGTGGAAGTTAAAGCACCCATGATGGGGTAATCGGCTAATGTGAGGATTAGCTTTAGGTTTTTGCTGTTTCAGTTTTCAGAGCTGATTGAGGCGGTACAATTTACGTATGGCGGCTACGGAAATACAGATCGTTTCCAACGAACAAGGGGAACCCACTGCGGTCATTGTGCCAATTGGCCTTTGGCGTGAGATCGAATCCGAACGAGAGACCGCATATCTGCTAAAGTCGGAAACCATGAAGCGTCGTCTGCTGGAAGCAAAGCAACGTGAGGAAGGGATTCCATTAGAGGCTGTCGTTGCGAAGTTTGGAATTTGATCCTTCCGCCTTCGAGGATCTTGCCTGGTGGATTGAGCAAGACCGGCAGCAAGCTCTTCGCGTTATGCGTTTGATTCGAGAAATACAACGAGAACCATTTGCCGGACTGGGTAAACCCGAGCCACTCAAACACGAATTAGGCGGTTGTTGGTCCAGACGCATCAATCAAGAACACAGGCTGGTCTATCAAGTAAAGCAAGAAAAAATCCGCATTCTTGCGTGCCGCTACCACTATTGAGTTCAGTGCCCGGAATGTTTGCCGCAGGTGAGATGCGACGTGGATAGTTAAGTTATGAGAAAGCCCTTACGCGTGGAAAGATTAGGTGATCCTTCCACCCGAACCGGCCAATCTTAGAAACGCCTTACCGGATGAGTTGCGAGCTCTTTCGAGCTCCGCACGCACAATCCTGCCGCGAGATACTCCAGACCCACGGGCGGTTTCATCCAGCCATGCGGCAAGATCTTCGGGAAGTCGTACGGTGAGTGTGTTACTCATTTGGTTGAAGTGTAACACGGCTCTAGCCGTTTTGATCCCGCGTCTTAGCCGACGCGAACCTCCTGTGGCGTGAGGATCACTTGCTAATCGATACGGAGTCCGAAGTTCGCGAACGCATCTACGCCCACCTCGATCACTACATTATCGCCGCCGCCGTGACCCTCGAAGACACGACCGCTCGGACAACTACCCTTGCGGTCGAAGGCCCTCGATCCGCCGAAGTGCTCGCCCGCATCGGCGCGCCGGTTCCCGAAGCGGACTACGCCTTCGCGCCCTAGGGCTCGCGGCTTGTCGCTCGTCTCAGTTCCACCGGATCTCCCGGATTCTTCGTCTTCGCCCCGGTCGACGAACAGACTGCACTCATCGCGCAACTTGGTATCGAACAAGCGGACGCCGAAGCCGCTCGAATCGTGCGCCTCGAACACGCCGCTACGGCGAAGAAATCACAGACCGCTCCCTTGCGCAGGAAACCAACCAGAGGCACGCGCTGCATTTCAGCAAAGGCTGCTATCTCGGCCAGGAGATCGTCGAACGTGTCTGGACAGACTAAACTAAAGCCACCCAACACGCGGCCATTTCCTACTATCCAAGGTAAGCTGTTAATAGATGACAAAGAATGTATTGGGTGGCGTCCTGCAGACTTGCTGCACAGAACCGTTGACGGGATTTTATCGCGATGGGAAGTGCAATACGGGTCCAGATGATCTTGGTAAGCATACAATATGCGTGGTGATGAATGACGAGTTTCTTCGGCATCAGGCACTCATTGGGAACGACCTGATTACCCCGCGGCCAGAGTTTGGGTTTCCTGGGTTGAAGGCTGGTGATGGCTGGTGTGTTTGCATTGATCGTTGGAAGCAATCTTTTGATGCAGGGGTAATCGCACCGGTGCGTTTGGAAGCGACACATGAAAAGGCATTGGACGTGGTGACTTTGGAAATGCTGGTGAAGAGTTCGCGCTTGAACTAAGTTGCCCCTATACTCAACTGAGGAGATCATTTGATGAATAGATTTTGGATCACATTGGGGATAGCAATTGTAAGCGGATTCGCCCAAGCTCAAACGGCAGCGCCGTATAAGATTCTAAAGACGGTAAAGGTTGGAGGTGCCGGTGGGTTTGACTACGTGTACGCTGACGAAGCCGGACGACGCCTATACATCCCTCGTAGTGGAACACCGGGGCGGATCTCGGTCTTCAATCTCGACACGTTGGAATCCGTAGGCGAAATTCCCAATGCCAGCGCTCGCGGAGCTGCTGTGGATACCAAGTCTGGTCATGGCTTCGGCTCCAGCAAACCGGTGGTGATGTGGGACACCAAAACGTTGGCCACGATTAAGACAATTGACGTCCAGGGTGGCCCTGACGGCATTCTGGCCGATCCGTTTAATGACCGCGTGTACGTATTCAGTCACAGCAATCCGAACGTTACCGTGATCAATGGCAAGGACGGATCCATCGCTGGCACCATTGATTTGGGCGGTGCTCCAGAGCAGGCTGTTTCTGATCTTAAGGGTCACATTTATGTGGATATTGAAGACAAGGAAAACATTGCTGTAATCGACGCAAAAACCATGACTGTAACCGCCCACTACGACTTGACGGGTAAAGGCGGCACCTGCGCCGGGCTGGCTATGGATTTGAAGAATCGACTCCTTTTCGCCACTTGTCGCAACCCGCAAACCATGGTGGTAGTGAACGCCGATACCGGCAAAATTCTGGACACTCTTCCTATTGGGAGTGGCACTGATGGGGCCGTGTTCAATCCCAAGACCATGGAGGTGTTCAGTTCGCAAGGCGATGGCACGCTGACCATTGTGAAGGAAAAAAGTCCTACCAGCTTTGTTGTTGAACAGACGCTACAGACGCCGCCTCGTTCCAAAACGCTCACGTTCGATGGCAAGACGGGTCACGTACTTTTGATCACTGCCGAATTTGCCCCACCTCCACCGACGCCAGCCGGCAGTCGACCTGCGCGCGGTCAGATGGTTCCTGATTCGTTCTCCATTCTCGTAGTTGGAAAATAACCCTTATCCTAATAGTGGGACAGACCTCCCGGTCTGTCCTTCCCTCAATTTCCAACTAATCACTTTTAGTAGAACCGATGGTGATGTGATCATCCACCTTGGTGATGCCCGGTGCAGCCCAAGCTGCTTGCATCGTTTGGTCGTACTCAGCTCGTGAGCGAACCGTGCCTCGCAGGCTGGCGACACCATTCCCGACATGCACTTTGATATGACTGCTGTCCACAATGGCATTGCGTCGCAGTGCCGCTTCGATAAGTGATTTAACGTCTCCCGAAGCCGCTCTGGGTTGAATAACAATTTCATTTTGAATGCCGGTGATGCCGCTCAAAGTGGATAGCGCACGCGAGGCTTCTTCCTTTTGCTGATGACGCTCGACGCTGCCGGACAGTGTTACCAGTCCTCCGGAAACCAGCACTGTGACGGTCACTGGCAGCAGGCAGTTCCACTCAAGATTGCTCATGGCGGCCAGTGTGATATCGTCGTCGTCCCGTTGTTGATTAAAGGGAATGATGACGCGAATCCCATTGGTGACGTGATTCACATGAACGATACGCCACGCCGCACGTTCCGCAGCACATTTCTCCCAAAAGCTGTCGACGTGCCCACCCAGTTCAACGGCACCGCTTTTGACCGTCACGCTGATCTGCTTGAGTTCGGCGTTGAGTTCATAACCAACTTCGTTCTCCACATCATGCTGCAATCCTGTGTCATTCCACATGCTTTGATCCTCGGTCCACTAGGACCCACGTTTTTCCTCACGAGTGTATCAGTCATTGCGGCGGAACGTTCATCCTGCAACTTTCGTTTTGAAACTAGATTTGGGTTCCGAGGGTTTCGTGGCGTAAATAGAGGAAAGATTTGGACGTCAACGGAGGAAGCCCGGTCGTCCAAGGAAGGATGTGGGGAAAGCCGAAAGGGAGCAGGGCGCACTGCCTCAGTATTGGCAGGGTGAAAAGGTATAAGATCAGGCTGGCCGGGTCTTTTTGCCATAGAAAACGTAGCCGGCGTCTTGCTTCGGATCGGCTTTTGGGGCCATCGGTCGGCTGGTTGTAGAGTTGGTCACGAAAGGGTGCGTTCCTTGTTGAAAGTGTGCGCTTGCTCTGTGTTACTTCGACGACTGGCGCAAAGAAAGTTACGCGCGGGGCCTGAGCAGTCCGTTCACGCCCCAAGCCACAAGCACGCCAAGTACAAGAGAGACAATGACGACTCCGCCATGCCAAACCAGCAGGTGAACAGCGTCCTGGCGATTGCACGTGATCTGAAGCACGAACGCCCCTAGGAGTCCTCCGATTGCGCCCAGGCTGGCACCCAGCATTCCGCTCGCCAGCGTATGCCCTCGCCGCACCATCACCCAAAACAGTAGCGAGTACGGAGCAGCCATCAACAATCCTGCCTTCAAGCATTCCCAGCCACGCAGAAGGAAGAATTGAGGCTCCTGCCACGGGAAAATGATGGCAGTAGCCGCAAGCAACCCGACCGCCAGCACGATCACAGCAATTCTCGGCGGTACGCGATGCAAGCTTCCGGGGGACATCTGCCAAGCCAACGAGAAGGAAAGCAGGGCCGCGCCGGAGATCAACACGGTAACAATGCCGACCAGTTGCAGGAGGTTCATCTCGTGGAGACCTGCCGTGCCCATCATCCCGACCATGGGTGCTGAAAAAAGCAGGAAGACCAACAAAAATTGAGCGGCCAGAACCCGCGGGGACGACTGAGGCGTCACGGGTGTGAGCGACTGCTTCAGTT
Source organism: Bryobacterales bacterium (assembly GCA_043781815.1). GTDB lineage: Bacteria > Acidobacteriota > Terriglobia > Bryobacterales > Bryobacteraceae > JANXSF01. The sequence goes on from JAYWBH010000630.1 coordinate 6,464, forward strand.
TGGCCTTCACAGTTTCGGCCAAAGCGTGCACGGCTTCCTGCGGGACAGTGGAATCTAGCAGCCAGCGGTAAAGCCGTCGGCACCGTTCGCATTTTCGAAGATGCGCGGCCACCTGCTCGGAAACCTTCCAGGACGCTCGTGCTTCGGGACTCGCCGACAGGGCACCATCAAGCTCCAAATCGATCTGGCGGCAATCCTCGCTCATCACATTCGCTATGCTGCCGCCCGCACTCGAACCAGACTGCTTCAGAGCCCTCATGTCCGTTCCCCTTCTAATACTGATCGGAGCTTTTCATACGCACGATGGGCCTTCTGCTTGATCGCGCCAACCGTCGAGGAGGTTGCCCGCGCCACCTCTTCCAGGCTCATGCCGGTCACCTTCAACATAAAGATCACTTCGCGTTGGCTTTCGGGCAGGCTTTCAAGCATTCGGTCAAATTCCTGGTGGTCCGCCGCCGGTGCTTCCGCCGTTTGCGAGGCGATCAAATCCGGCGGGCTGGCAACGAGAACCTCACGCGATTCCCGGCGACGACGACGGCGGTAACCATCGAGCCGCGTGTGGCGCGCAATGGAGAAAATCCAGGGCAATACCGGTTCCGCAGGACGATAGGTGTGCCGGGAACCGTGGATGCGTATCCAGCAATCCTGAAACAGATCCTCTGTGTCCGCCCGAGACAGGCCGAATGCGCCTAGAAACTGCATCAACATGCTGGACAGGCGCTGAACCAGTTCGTCGACAGCCGCAGCGTCGCCTTGTTGATAGCGAACCATCAACGGCGAGAGCTCGGACTCCCAGGCGCGCCGTTCGGCTTGCATCGAAGTCCTATTCGGTTCCGGCGTCACTGGATTGGCCTGGGTCAGGGTGTCACTTTCCTTTAGACGTGCTCTCCCTAGACTACTTCGCCCAGCAGGCGGATTGAGTTACGCTGTTCGCGAAATAGGCATGCACAGGAGGAGCGGAAGAGCAAACGACAGAACTGGCGGTGACCGAGCGTCAGAGCTCTCGGCGTTTCTCCTACCGACGAATCAACTCAACGATGTCCTGTTCGAAATTGCTCTTGCTGGTGAGACCCACATGGCGTGCCGCAATTCGGCCCTCGCGATCAATCATTAGCGTAAGTGGCAAGGATTCGATTCCGCCGTACTTGGCGGCGACTCCGCCATCACCCAACAGCACGCGATAGCTGACGTGCATCTTGTCCGAGTAGGGCCGGACTACGTTCCATCCGGCTTCGTCCATGGATACGCCCAAGACCACCAATCCCCCACTTTGATATTTTCTGTCGAACACGATGAACCAGGGAATCTCCGTCTTACACGGACCGCACCAAGTTGCCCAGAAGTTGAGGAGGACCACTTTCCCCTTGTAGTCCGACAACCGGACATCCGTGCCTGCGGAATCCTTCAGCGTGAATGTGGGAGCTGCCGTTCGTTTCGCGACAGCTAGCAGCGAGGGGGCGGCCTCGGTGAGACCGACGCAGAGTAGGGCTACGCCAAAAACCAATCCAGCAAAGGCGCAGAATCCGAGAATCTTGAGCCGCATCGTCACACTGCTTGGATCGCGACTGGGGCAGGGCTCTCCATCCTTGTCGCGTGGCGGGAGGCAATCCAATGGTCGACAGAGAGTTTGCCCGCGCCGAAGACCAAAACGATGAGAGATGCCAGCAGGAACGGAAACGGGGTCGCCGCAATGAACTTATCCGGATTGCTGATGAAGGAGACGAAAGCCTCCCAGTCCGCCGCGATATAGGCTACCAGCATATTTACAGTCAGTATCAAGCCGATGGGCCGCGATGCCAGTCCCAGCACCAACAGGATGCCGCCCACCAGTTCCAGCCCAGCAATGAAATGAGCATTGGCTCCTGGGAACGGAATGCCGAGCGTGGTGAAGAAGTTGGTGACCTTTTCAATGTTGTTGACTTTGCCCCAACCCGTCTGGATAAACTGCCAGCCCCAGTACAACCGCACCAGCAGCAGAAACGGGGATTGCAAGTGATCCGCACTCCGATTGAGAATCGACAGGCATTGCTCGATCATGGTTTTCATTTCGATTTGCTTCCTTTTCTATTCTTCTGGAATACGGTCAACCATCCGAATTGCGCCCAAGCTCCGAACCATGACTCCAGCAGGCCGGGAATCTCTCCCGCAGTTCGTGTTGATTCGCCAAACGCCTCTTGGATCGCTTGTAAGATGGGCCGTCCGGCACGCAACGCTTCCAAGAGCCGAAACTCCTCGGGCTCCAATCGCCTGTAGTAGACGCTCGAATCCACGCGATGCACGGCAACGAAGATCTGTTCCTTGCTCGCCCGGCCGACCTTTTGAATGGTGCGACGCTTGCGGTGGGATGCGGTGTTGCTGGCGGTCGCCGAGCCTTCATCGTTACTCCGAATCGCCACCCGCAGTTCATCCACTGGATATTGCAGTTCAAGCAGAGTGATGTACGGCTGCACGCCTACGCGCAGGCTGTGGCCGGGCTCCAGCAGGTGCTCCGGGTCGACAAGTGCATCCTGCGGACCATCAAAGGCGACAATGTGAGCCCACTCCAGACATGCCATGTCCAGCGCCAACCCAGGCTGGCTGCGAACGAATGCCGGATTCTGTTCCAGCCATTCGATCAACTGCGAGCCGAGATCGCGCAGGGTGAATGATCGTGACTGTCGTTCTCTTAAGTACGCGATAGCCAGCCGATCAAAGGCTTTCTCTCCTACGATAGCGCGCAGCCCAGGAAAGTCCTCTGTAAACGAGTCCAACAGCCGAAACCAGTAGCTGCGGCTGTAAATTTCCAAGCGATCCAGCGAACTCAGTCGGTCATTGGGCTTGATGATCCTCGCGGCTTCAGCGGCCATGGACCTGCCGTCGGCCGTCTTGCGCGCAACCCGCGCATTCCGGCTCAACGGAACCATCAGCGCCGCCGCCATGCTTCGTTGAGTTTCCAGCAGGTTCATCGGACTACCTCCACCGCTTTTTCATTGGGCACTGGCAGGTACCTTTCTGCCTTCAACGCCTCGCGATGCACTTCGTCAAACGAGGGAATCCGATCATCCCATTCGAGGAGCGTCGGCGTCGGGCCGCAGCGCTCGATAGCCCGCGCATATAACTTCCACACCGGTCCAATGACCGGGTGATCGTGGGTATCGAGAATGTACTTCTCAAACTTGGAATGGCCCGCCAGGTGAATCTGCGCCACTCGTTCGGCTGGCACTCCGTTCAGATAGTCGTATGGGTCAAAGTTGTGATTGCGCGAGGACACATAGATGTTGTTGACGTCGAGCAGAATGCCGCAGTCGGCGCGTTCTACTACTTCGTTCAGGAATTCCCACTCCGTCATTTCGGAGATGTGGAACTCGGCGTAGCTGCTCACGTTCTCTACGGCTAGCGGAACTTCGAGGAAATCCTGTGCCTGACGGATCTTCTTTGCCGTGAGCTTGGCTGCCTCGAACGTATAGGGCATTGGAAGCAGATCGTGGGTGTAGCGCCCGTCCACGCTACCCCAGCAGAGATGATCGGTAACCCAGGGTGTCTTGGTGCGCCGAACCAATTCTTTCAACCGCTTCAAATGCTCGCGATTCAGTGGCTCCGCCGATCCCAGGTACATCGAGACCCCGTGCTGCACCACTTTGTATTGCTCCAGGATCCGGTCCAGCACTTCCAGCGGTCTGCCGCCGCCGACCATGTAGTTTTCCGAGATGATCTCGAACCAACCCACGACGGGCTTCTTTTCAAGAATGTGGCCGATATGCGGGATGCGAAGCCCCAAGCCGATGCCGTAGTCCGAAATGTTGATAGGGTAAGCCATATATCCGTCTTTGCTGTTTGAAGCAAAAGAGGGGGAGCGCAGCTTGGTGGCACTCCCCGAAATGGTTGAAGATTCGTTATTTCTTCTTTGCCGCCGAGCCGTCGGTGGCGCAGGCGCCCTTGCCCTTGCAATCGTTCTTGCCCCATTCCTTCTTAGAGCCGCCGCCATTGCCTTTGCAGGAGTTCATACCCTTACAGGCGTGCTTCTCTACCTGCTGCTTACCTTTGTCATCTGCGGCCATGCCGAGCGAGAAGGCCGGGCTCACTTGGCTGATCGGCTGAGCCGCGCGTGCCGCCGTCCCACCCACGAGGCCGGCCAGAGCGGCAGTTACTGCGAGCGATGTCTTTGAAAACTTCATTGGAGATCTCCTTATGCTTGATTTGATCTGCGAGGCCAGCCCGCGCATCGGCGTTCGACACTCGCTTCGGTCAAAATGGCGTCCCAGCTTCGCCGGACATCGCCAATTTTTCCTACACTCCCTTCTTCGCAGCACCTGCGCGGCAAGTTACGGTCCGCTGAAAGAAGTATGCACCAGGGGCGCGCCGTAACTTATTCCTATCGAGCGACGAAGTAGTGTTGGCACGTCCTTCGCAACGAATCCTTGTAGCCCCATGAAACCAGAAAAATAAACACCTTTTGCGATTGACTCCAATCAGTAGAAACTAGTATAGCGTTTCAGTAAAACATATCCGTAGTGATTTGTTTCTGATATGCTGGCGGCATGGCCCAACGATCGACGCATGCCAAGCTTGTTCTTAC
>JAYWBH010000631.1:0-11012 GCA_043781815.1 Bryobacterales bacterium
GAAGACAGAATGTCCACCAAACGAGGAGGGTTGATAGCGGCACCCCACAAGGCCAATCCCGATAGAGCCGCTGCAATTGAAACGCGTTTCCAGTAGTGCACTGAGCTTAGAATAGCAAAACGCGCTCAAACACAAACTCTTCAATCAAAAGTGTTAACAGAGAACAAATATCGATTAAGGACGCGGCTGGAGTGACAAACTCCAGCCGAAGGAGAACAACAACACGGACCTGACAAGAAATTTAGCTGGCAGTAGAAAGTTCGATCAGCCCTTTTTCCTTCATCACTGAAAGTGCCAGCCCATAGCGACCGCGGACGCCTGTTTTTTCAAAAATGTGTTTCAGATGGATTTTTACAGTTCCAGGGCGGATGCCCAATTCCCTGGCGATCTCTTTGTTTTTCAGCCCTTGTTCCACCAATTCCATCACTTGCTGTTCCCGTGGCGTCAGTTCGCTACGAGAATATCGTTCCATGCGACTGGATTCCCTGAAAACGCTATCGGCCATCCAACTGGACCCATTGGCAACCGATCTCAAACAGGCCATCAATGTGTCCGGGTCAGAAGTCTTGCGGACAATGCCTTTGGCCCCTGCTTGCAGAAACCGCAGCGCTTCCGCTTCAGTAATGGATACTCCCCACAAGATCACTTCCAAATCCTGATAGGAAGCCCGTTTAATGCGCGTTATCCATTCCAGGACCGCCTGTATCCCCAAGGACTTATCCAGAATCACCAGGTTCGGTTGACAGGTGCGAATCACCTCCGAAGCCTCATCCAGTGTGGAAACACTGGCCATGTGTTCTAATTCGCCTGATACCAATAATAGACTTCTCAGCCCTGCGGCGGTTATCGGTTGTGTTTCACAAATCAAAACTGTCTTTTTCATCATGGATTGAACTTGCATTGTCATTACTACGTCTTGCCTAGAAACCTCTTGAACCTCTTCTTGCCTCACTGCATTCTCCTTTGCGTACCGCCAATTTGCACCAGGATGTAGTCGGATTGTCTTACTCCTTGCTTCCCCATCCTGAAAAGGCATATCGACCAAGGCCACACAAGGTTTAAGTTATTTATTCATCAAACAACTCTCACGTTTTTATGATTTTTTGCCGATAAAACTATTCAAAAGCATTTGTATAGCAATTCAAAGACGGTTCCTAACAGCGAACCTTCCTAGTTTCGGACTTTTTCTTTGGTGAATAGAAATACCATCATTTTCGACTGCATAGTGGTTAAGAGACCGGTATTGCGGAGGGTTGAGTGAGCGCGGGTTGGACCATTATTCTGATCAGCCCGAATCGCAAAACAGCAGGAGAAGTGATTGCGCTTACCACGCAACAACTTCCATCCTCGGCTGTCACCGAACTCAGCGGCTATCCTACGTCACGCATCCTACAGGAGTTACGCCAAAGTGGCGGCGCTAACCTGTGCTATTTAGATGTTGAATCCGACCCGGCCAAGGCACTTGCCACCATTCCCGATCTTTTGATGGTCAATTCTGCAATGCAGATTGTCACCATCATCGGCAAGAACGACCCCGACCTGATTCTGCAATGTCTGCGACACGGCGCAGCGGAGTTTCTGGTTCAACCGTACACTGCTGAACAGTTTCAAGCAGTATTAACCCGTTTAGCCACCCTCAACCCCGCTGTGGTGGCTGCAGAGAACAGCAAAGTGGTCTGTGTGGTGCCCGCCAAAGGCGCTTGTGGTGCCAGCACGGTGGCCGCGAATCTGGCCATCTATTCCAAACGGTTGAACAAAAATAAGAAAGCCCTGCTGGCCGACCTGGATCCGGTCACAGGAACCATCTCTTTCCTACTTAAATTAAAGTCAACGTACAGCTTTGTAGACGCCATGGCCCATGAATCAGAAATGGATGCCAGCATCTGGAACGGTCTGGTGGTTCCTTCCAACAATGTGGACGTGCTGCTGCCGCCCGATAACGCCCTGGAAATTCCATTTGCTCTGAAAAACGCCAGCCAGTTGATCCAATTCTCACGCACCCAATACGAAATGGTGATCATTGATGCCGGGTCGGCATACGGCGATTGGTACTTGAGCATGGCCCGTTTAGCCGACGAAATTCTTTTGGTGGCCACCAATGAGCTGCCATCGCTGCAAGCGGCCCAGCGCGTAATGGGTTATTACGAAACCAATCACATTCCAGTGGACAAAATTAACCTGGTCATCAATCGCTATAACGATTCCGTGGGTCTTACCCAGGATATGATCGAAATGGCGCTAACCTCAGAAGTTCGTCAGTTGATTCCCAGTGATTACGAATCCGTCCAGCGCGCCCTGCTTGACGGCAAACAGGTGCCTTCGGCAACTCCTTTCGGAAAAAGTATGAGCGCCTTGGCTGAAAGTGTGTTTGGCAAAGATGAGCCATCGCAAAAGAAATCCACCTTCTCTGGCATGTTCGCTGGCCTGTTCAAACGCAAGTGAAACATCAGTTGACTGAAGTAAACTGAGATCTTGCTGGTTATTACCGAAGCCAATGCCATTGCCTACCTCTCCGCCCAGTGCCCCAATTGGATGCCATTTGGCCTTCCCCTCAGCCTTGGTGGCGGAATTTCAAACACTGTCCTTCAAATTGATACCGGCGTAGGCAGCATCGTTCTAAAACAGGCCCTACCCAAGCTGCGCGTCGCCCAGGATTGGTTTTCAGACCCCGCCAGAACTCTCCGGGAATCACAAGCTCTAAACGCTTGCGCTCAGTTCCTGCCCAGCGGCTGTGTGCCGCAAGTCTTGCTTCTGGATCATGAAAACTACATCTATGCCATGGAAGCTGCCCCCAACACTTTCGTCGATTGGAAACATCTGCTGATGTCCGGAATTGTGGATCAGTCCACCGCAGCCAAGGCAGGGGACATTCTGGGTCGTATCATCGCGGCCAGTTGGCGCAATCCCCACCTGGAACAGGAATTTGGCGATCAAACAGTATTTCAGGAACTCCGCCTGGAACCGTATTACCAATCAACAGCGCGCAAACATTCTGATCTGGCTAAGTTCTTCGAAGATCTCATACTCAGTTGCCACCAACGTCGCCTCAGTCTGGTGCATGGCGATTGGAGCCCCAAGAATCTGCTGGTCTCCGCCGATCAGGTAATGGCCATTGATTTTGAGGTGATCCATTTTGGCGACCCCTCGTTCGATGCCGGTTTTCTTCTCACCCACTTAATGCTGAAGTCATTCCACTGCCCGCAATTGCTCGATGCGCTGGAACAAGCAGCTCTCAACTTCTTTCACCAAGTGCGCCAACATCTCCCCGAATCACCCGATGAATTTGAAGAATTCACGGTGCGTCATTGGGGGGCATTGTTGTTGGCCCGCATGGACGGCAAGTCACCCGCCGAATATATTCAAGACGACCAGACTAAGCAGCGCATACGGCTGCTTGCCCGACAGTTGATCGGCCATCCATCATCGGACGGCATCGCCGGAGTTTGGTCAGCCCGCAGGAAAATATGAGTCTTCGAATCACAAAACTGGATGCCTGGGAAATTTTGGATTCCCGGGGCAATCCTACGCTGGCCGTTGCCGTGACTCTATCTGACGGGTCCCTTGGCGTCGCCCAGGTGCCCTCTGGTGCCTCTACGGGTCGCCATGAAGCAGTGGAGCTGCGCGACCAGGACCCAAGCCACTATCAGGGGAAAGGAGTGCGTAAGGCGGTTGCCAATGTAGTTGGCCCCATTGCCGCCGCGCTCACCGGATATCCAGCAGAAGACGCCGCAGCAGTGGACCGGTACCTTTGCGATCTGGACGGAACTCCCAATAAATCGAACCTGGGTGCCAATGCCCTGCTCGGCGTTTCTTGCGCCCTGGCCCGATCTCTTAGCATCGCCCGCCATCAACCCTTGTGGCAGACCTTGCAACACCAAGCTTTGCAACACCAGGCCAGTGCGGTATTTCCAGTGCCCATGATCAACATTTTTTCTGGCGGATTGCATGCCGGGGGGCAGATTGAGTTTCAGGATTTTCTGATCATTCCCCACGGCTTTGATACCTATTCCGAATCGCTGGAAGCCGCCGTGGCTATCCACCGTGCGGCAGCCCAGGTGATTCACCAGTCCGGCTATCTGCTGACCGGCGTTGCCGATGAAGGTGGTTGGGGTCCACGCCTGGAATCGAATGCGAAAGCGCTTCAGTTGCTGACCAGATCCATTGAACTGGCGGGCTTCAAACCGTCGGAACAAGTGAGCATTGCCATTGACGCCGCATCCACACATTTTTTTGAACTTGGGGCATATCAATTGCGCTCCGAAGGTCGCACACTTTGCTCGGCAGAAATGGTGGATCTGTTCCAGCAGTGGACTCAACAATTCCCCATCGTTTCTATTGAAGACGGGCTGGCCGAAGATGATTGGGATGGCTGGCAATTGTTGACGGCCCAACTGGGCGAGCACATTAATCTGATTGGTGACGATTTATTTACCACCGATCCAGCGCGATTGCAGCATGGCATTGACATCAACGCAGCAAACGCGGTGCTAGTAAAAATGAATCAGATTGGGACGCTTACGGAAACGTTTCGAGTGTTGGAAATGGCCGCCGCCCATGGCTACGGTGCCGTGGTGTCTGCTCGTTCTGGGGAAACGGAAGACAGCTTTTTAGCCGACCTTGCCGTGGCCAGCGGCGCTGGTCAAATCAAGATTGGCTCCATCACCCGGTCAGAACGATTATCGAAGTACAACCGGCTTCTTGCAATCGAACGGGAGGCGAAGCTGCCATACCCTGGCAGAGAGTTTCGTGCCGGTCGCAAGAAGCTACTTCAATAAATTAATAGTCCCGCGGCAGCTCTTCGCCCCACAAGAACAGGTCACTTTATCCACGTCTTTCGCAAAGTGATAATCAATGGTAAGTTCCTCACCCTTCACAATGGGCCGCTTGGTCATATAAAGAATGTGTTCCTTAAACACCCAGGCATACAAGTTGGGATCGCAGCAATGGTTAATGTACTCCGCGCCGCTACCGCCAACTGATCCATCCAGGGTCCAGTAGGAATTCAGGGTGAACATGTAGTTCAACTCCGCATCGCCACGAATCTTGGTTTCTTTGCGATTGCAGCGTTCGCCGGTGTACTCCATCACTTTCTTTTTGGCTGGAATATCTTCAAGGGCGTAAAGTCCCCAGCGGTGAATTTCCGAAGGAGCAATCTTCATCTCGAAGAAAGCATATTTTGGGTTGATTTGCGGTGTAGTCGAAGCCTGCTTCGGTGCAGACTTCGACTTCAACGGATTTTTTACAGGCATTCTTATGTATGGATCAGCTCGGGCTAAAATTCGTCTTCTCCACCTGATTTGCTCTTATTCTTTCTGCGCATGAACACGATTCCCAGCAGCGCGAAAGCTAATACACCGGAAATAATTTTTACAGTTGTCTCGTCCATTTGAGTAAGTATCCTCCTCCGCTCAGGATCCTAAGGGGATCTAGATCCTCTGAATTATAGATGATGAAGGGCTGCTTAATCCACAAGCAACCACTTGAAATCTACGTTTTCCTTAAACACGCTTCAGCCGGAAACTACTCGCATGCATGAAAAAAGGTTGCAACTTGATATGCCATGCCGATTGTCTGCCTAATGCTGCATAGTTTTCCTGGAATCGGACAGCTTCAAGTGTGAAGCGAAGCTATCAGGCTTTGAAAGACCGCTCCCTCGCGGTCACGGCTCGGTAGAATCAGTGTGTTACAGAGCCGTGACCGCGAGGGAGCGGTCTTTTAACCACAGGTTATCCCAACAGCGGTTGGAGCTTGAATATGGATGCAGGAAAACTATGCGGCATTAGATTGTCTGCCACCGCCAATCAAACCGCAGGAGGCCACGATACTCCATCGGAAAACTTGCCCAACTGTTTAAACCACACTGCCTGAAACCGTCGTCGCATGACCGTATGCACCACCACAGTTTTCCATTGCTGAAGCTTCGCTGCTGCCGATTCCGCGTCCTGCTTCGATCCATAAATTCCATACATAGTTGACCCGCTGCCCGTCATCCCTGCAGGCGATGCCCCCGTTGCCCACAACCGTTTTTGAATCGCAACTAATTGCGGAAACTGCTCAAATGCCGAAGGTTCAAAATCATTGACCAGACTCCCGCGCTTATCCCTGTAGAATCCACGCCCTTCCCCTTGCCAAACTTGCGCTTCGAACGCAGCAGTAGATGCCGATTCCGCTCCTAAATTAGCCGAGATCTTTCGATAGGCTTCCGGCGTTGCAATGGGAAATCCTGGAGTCACCAACAGCACCGCTTCACTGGGACCATCAGGCAATGGGTAAAGCTCAGTTCCCCGCCCCAGCCCAATCGCTCGCCCGCCATGTAGGAAGAAGGGAACGTCGCTCCCCAACGCCGCACCGATTCGCGACAAGACGGTCAATGGGATGCGTCTTTTCATCAATGCTGGAAGCCCTAACAACATGGCAGCGGCATTGGCCGACCCGCCACCCAGCCCGCCACCCATGGGGATTCGCTTAGTGAGTTTGGCATGAATCCGCCCCCCTATGCCAACTTCATCCAGCAACGCATTGGCAGCCCGCACAATCAGGTTATGCGGAATGTCTAAGTTCGCTTCCAAGGTGACTTCGCGCACGCGGGAGGGCCGGTAACTCAGGTCAATCCAATCGGCCAGGGAGATGGTTTGAAACAAGGTACGCAGTTCATGAAAGCCATCGGGCCGCTTTGAAAGTACACGCAGCCCAAGGTTCAATTTCGCGTTGGCAATCAGCCTGACTGTAGATTTTTGCGATTCGTTAGTAGTGGATAAGCGAAACGATTTTGAAACCATCCAGCCGCTCCCGTCCTTTCAGAAAATCCAGTTCCAGGACAAATGCGAAACCAGCCACCGTGCCACCCAACTGTTGCACCAGGCGAGCCACAGCCAATGCCGTTCCGCCAGTGGCCAACACATCGTCCACAATCAAAACCCGCTGGCCAGGCGACACAGCATCTTTGTGAATTTCCAGAATGTCCGTTCCATACTCCAGCGCATATTCCACAGATTCAGTCACAGAAGGCAGCTTTTTCGGCTTGCGTACGGGAACAAATCCTTTGCCCATGAAATAGGCAACGGAAGGCGCAAAGAAAAATCCGCGAGCTTCAATGCCAATCACCACGTCCACATCGGGCACCGGGTAAGCATTGGACAATCCCACAATGACTTCTTGCAGGCCATCCGGATCTTTCATCAGCGTTGTAATGTCGAAAAAATTGATACCAGGTTTGGGAAAGTCGGGCACTTCCCGGATCAGCGATTTCAGATGGTTCATAGAGTTTTTGATTGTAGCATTAGCGTTCACTTTCTGAATTAACTGGCCGGACTCAGGGCGAAAGGGAATCGGAGATTGAAACTGGGGTGTCCGTTTTGTTAAGCGGCGGTTGTTATCTCCACCTCACCGGCCAAACTGGATGGTTCGGGAATTGGATCGCCGAATTGCAGTAGCGTGTCCAAGTGGCCTTGGATGGCCTCTCGAATGTTTATTTTGGTCTCCTCTAACGTGCGGCCTGTGGTCATACAGCCCGGCAGATCCGGCACATACGCCGCCCAATTGGCTTTGGCTTGCTCGAAGATCACAGCATATTTGACGTTCATTTTCTGTCCTCCAGTTCAGCCGCCCTGAGATTGGTACCAGCGAGAAAGGGCAAGTTACTGAATTCTTAAAGTGACCCATTAGCGTTCTATGCGAAAGGTTTGAAAGTTGGAATCCACTACTGCTTCCTGTTCTTCCATGCGGCGAACCTCTCCCCATAACGGACCTTTTCGCAACCATCCGGCAAGTTCCAGCAAAGCACTTGCCGACCCCATAGCGTACACTTCAACCGACCCGTCATCCAGATTCCGTGCATAACCCTTCACCCCTAAACAGGCCGCTTGCTTCTGGGCAAAATAGCGATAGCCAACCCCTTGCACCCGCCCGTGGATCACATAACGACGCGCTAATATCATGCCCATTACCAAATGCCGATCAGCTTCCACCAACCGAAGCCAATAGTAGACCAGATCAACAAGTTGACCAGCGAGACAACAAATCCCACCCGCCACCAATCCTTGAAACTTACATAGTCATGGGCAAAGAACATGGGCGATGGTGTGGTTCCATAGTGCGTTAGCCCTGCCGATAAATTTACGAAACAAGCAAAGGCGTAGCAGACCAATCCAATGGGTGCGCCTTGCGCTTTCAGCACTGCCACAAAGGGCGTGTACATGGCTAGCATATGCGCGGTGATGCTGGCCAATCCGTAGTGCACATAAAAATAAATCAACAAGGCGGCGGCAAAGAGAATGGGCCAGGGTTGCGATCCAAACACTCCAACCACCCCTTTGGCCAGCTCCGTGGTGACTCCAGTCTCATTCAAAATCTTACCCAGGTTCACTAATCCGCCATACCAGATGAACATGTCCCAAGCCGTTTTTTCACTGCGCACATCCTCCCACTTCAACACCCCGGTCAACAGCAAGGCACAACATCCCAGCAGGGCTGTAATTGTGATGTCCAGATTATGCCAGCTTCCTTTAGAAACCCACAGGTAGCAGACCGCAACAAATACGGCGGAGAGAATCTTTTCATGCCCAGTCATACCACCCATGGCTTTTAGTTGTTCCATGGCAAATTGACGAGCCGCCGGAGTCTTCCGAATCGTCGGTGGAGACATGCGCATAACCACCCAGGGAATTACCGCCAAGGACACCACGCCAGGGACAATTCCTGCCATAAACCAGCCACCTACAGTCATGGTGTAGCCGAGCTCTTTGGCCATTCCTGCGGCCAATGGATTGGATGCCTGTCCCGTAAAAAACATTGCACAGGTGACACAGATGCTCTGGTAAACAGCCATCATCAAATAGCGTCCTAATACATCCGCAGTAGGCCCTGGTGACGACCCATACAGCTCTGCAATAGAACGCACAATGGGCAGGACAACGCCACCGGATCGTGCTCCATTCGATGGAATAATGCCCGCTAGTGAAAAATCAGATAGCGCCAATGCGTAAGTGACCCCAATGGAAGTGCGTCCAAAAATGCGTACGAAAAACAACGCAATGCGTCGAGCCAGGCCGGTGTTGATCAAGGCTCGTGAAATGAAAAATGCCGCCATCACCAGCCAAACCGTAGTATCGGCGTAACCGGCCAAAGCCTTGGTGATGGGGATGCCCCCAACGATGGTTGATACCGTGACGCACAGCAAAACAAATGCGCCGCCGGGCATAGGCTCCAGCATCAAGCCCAGTACCATGGCGATGAATAATCCTGTGAAGTGCCAGCCTTCCGGCTTCATACTGGCTGGCTTAGGAATCAAGTAGGAAAAAATAAGATATACAGCAATGAGGATGGCGAACGAAGCGATCCGGCGTTTCGGCGACTGCGGGGTATTCTCAGACACTAGTGGAGCATCATACCATCCCAACCCACCCGTACACGTCGCCTATTCTAACCCCAACGAATTAGGCCGATTACTTTTATCTCACTCCTGAAATTGGACCGGTTCAAAGGATTTATCTGACCCGTTTTCCAACGCCTCAAATGTCATAATCTACTCATCCAAACCTAAGGAGCATTTCTTGCAGCGAATCAGTATTCTGCTGACCCTGGCAGTTGTTGGCATTGCGCCATCAATGCATGCGTCGGTGATCGTTCCCACGTACCAGATAACAAGCTTGGGCACTTTGGGAGGCACATCCAGTGCGGCCTATTCGATCAACAATCACGGAGCGGTAACTGGAATGGCCACCACCGCGTCTGGTCAGGAAATTGCTTTCCTTCATGACGGCTCTGTAATGACGGCTTTGCCGTTGGGCAATGGAGCGTTCATGAGCAGTGGTGCCCACATCAACGAGAGTGGATTCGTGGCGGGCACTACTTTTTTTGGTTCAAGGGCACAGGCCACTTACTGGAACAGTGTCGATCATTACTTATCGAACTTCGGGGGAACAGAAGGTTCGTCTTCCGGCCTCAACAACCTTGGCCAATTGGTGGGCACCTCACAATTTGCCGATGGACATGCCGAAGCGTTTTTCTGGAATGGATCGCAAATGCAAGCGCTGGGCCTACTGCCCGGTGGCGACTGGAGCTCAGCTACTTCCATCAACAACACGGGGCAAATCGTAGGTTCAGCAACTAATTCCACGGGAGCCTTTCGTGCTTTCGTTTGGACGGCCGGTGGCGGCATACAGCAAATCGGCTCATTGGGTGGACGCAATAGCAACGCACTGGATATCAATGATGCAGGAACCATTATTGGCAGTTCCCAAATCCCCTATGGCTGGACCCACGCGTTTCGTTCCATGGGTGGAATCATCGCTGACCTGGGTACCTTAGGAGGCGGAAATAGTTATGCCTACGGGCTCAATAATGCAAACGACGTGGTTGGATATTCCGACAACGCCGATGGGCTGAATCGTGCCTTTTTATTCCGCAATGGAGCACTGATCGATCTGAATGCCTACCTGCTGAACAACCCTGGTTGGACGCTGGAGCAGGCTTACGACATCAACGACCAAGGACAAATAGTGGGAGTAGGAACTTACAACGGCAAGCGCACTGCTTTCCGATTAGATCCATTGAAGCCGACAATTGGCTCATCTGGTTCGCTACCCGTCACCACACCAGAACCAGCTACTTTGCTGGCCTTTCTGGCCGCTGGAGGTGCCGCCATCGCTTGCCGTTCCAGGCTTAAAATCAGTTAAACGGAATTCCGAAGTTGGGTGGTTAAGATCAGGTCGAGTGACGGGGATTAGCTCCCAGTTCAACCCTGCCCAATTTCAGAAGTTTTCCAGCACTCGAAGGTGTGAGAAAAGCCCGCTAGATTTAGTGAAACTGAATGTGGGGCAGGCGATTCCGCCTAATGCCACTTCGTTTTCCCGCAATCGAACAGCTTCAAGCGTTATCAGCGTTCATCTGCGTCCATCAGCGGCCATTAATCTGAGCCGGTAGAGTAGGAGGGGACCAAAGTGCCCCTCCCCTCGTCGAACCGGACGTGCAGATTTCCCGCATCCGGCTCTCCTGCAAACCTTCGTCAGTAG
>JAYWBH010000632.1:0-3663 GCA_043781815.1 Bryobacterales bacterium
GTTGAACTGGGCCACTCCGTTGGCTGAAGTCAGGTTACCGGCATAAGCAACCTCAGCGGCAACCCCTCCAATGGCGGCTGCCGATGACGTGACGTTCCCCAGATTGCCCCCGTAAAGGACCCAGTGCAACTTGGTCAAGCAGTTCGATGGTCATTACATAACTAATAACACTGAATTTGAAAGATTTCTGTGATTTTACTCAATCCTTACAATTCACCTTTCGGGTTGGGGGTTGAGCGCTGTCGCGAACTACTTTTTCTTGTCGACTAATTCCGATACGTCCACGATTGAATTCTTCCAGCCAGGAGTTTGAAGGGCTTCGGCCCGCGCTTCAATGGACCGCGCCTCCTTTGATCGACGAATCTTACGAAGGACATATCCATAGTTGACCAGCAGACGTTTGAGTGCATCTGTATCCAACCGCGTGTCACGGTCAACTATCAAAATCGCCGACTTCAGATCTTCTTCCGCCGATTGCCATCTCCCCAGACGGGCGTGCAGGGCAGCCCGCACACTTAAAATGTTGACTAAATCCATTGGAATTGTATCTTTGGCTGAATTCACAATGGCGAAAGCCTGATCCAGTGTTTTGCCTGCGTCCGAATATTGTTCTTGGACGGACTGCGTTGTCCCCAAACCAACCAGGAGAGTCGCCATCTCCGTTGATTCGCCACGACCTGCCTCTTTGCAGGCGGCAAGAGCTTGAAAATACGCCCTCTCCGCCTCTTTGTATCGTCCTTCCCCATGCAGTTGCGCCGCTGCAGCACCGTAGAACATTGCGAGATCTCCCGGCTTGTCTAGACGTAGTGTTCTCATGCTCTGAAATGTTTGTCGAGCCTTGCCAAGTTTCCCTTGTTGCATCTGCACTGACCACAGCAATTGCAAGGGACGAAAGCGAATCGGGTCATTCGGAGAAACAAGTTTATCCAGAATCCTCAGCGATTGTTCCCCAAGTACCTCAGCCTCTATGAGCCGACCAGACAAGGCAATCATATTTGCTCGGTTGTGCAGTGTCATCCAGATACAGAGCTCGCTTTCGTTGCGTATTCCCACGCTAGAAAGGGCCGCTTCGGCCTCCGCCAACTGTCCGCTTGCCAATTTGTCGACGATCCTCTGGTTGAATTCCATACAGGCCGAACTCGGCATTTTGTGGGGACGTGAATCTTGCGCCGCAGCGTGCCAAATTCCCACTGCCGACGCGTAAATGGTGAATAATTGAATTCGCATTTATCTCTCCTCAGTTTTTGAACATGAATCTACGCCCTGCTAGCTCGCAGCACGTTTCTCAAAGCCCCGTGATTGAATTAAGGATTTCGGTCAACTTCCAGAGAACTGGACACGGCTCTCCCGTTCGCCCAGGGTGAGACAAATCTCCTACCTGGTTGTAGACCGACGGCGGTTATTTGACCATAGCTTTCACCGATGTGTCCGACACCATACCGGTGCTCACTTGGAGTGAGGCCAGTCCCTTGAGGGTATCGGCAGGCAGGCGAAAGTTCACCTGGTAGCCGTCCACTGCACCGGGAAGGCCCACGGCGCCCAGCGCGAGGCTGAACATGTGGAATAGATTCTTCATTTGTCGCTGCATTGTTGTCTCCTTTCTAACCGAATGTGCCATCATCGCTGCTATGCCAAACTCTTAGTTGAGTTTGCCCTTGAAAATCAGCGCACCCGATACCGAAACGTTGGCTGCGGAATCAGGTGCGATGATGGGGGGATGCCTGGGGCAATTTTGACCCTGGCTCAGCACCTACCGACGATTCCGAGTATTTCGGTTGAGTGCAACTTCAATGAACTCTTCCTGCTTTGTCGACTTGGGTTTGCGGGGGGTGATCATCTCACGGTAATCTCGAGATGTGCCATCGTGAATGCTTTTCAGGTTGCATACATTTTCAAGGCATTGAAACGTAAGCCGAGCAGTGGACGGGGCATCTTCTTTCGACCTAACGAGATAAGTCCCAGTTACCATGAAGGACTTACCCGTGTTGAGGTTGTGGAAGTAAAAGATGTGATTTCCTCCTGACATTGTCGAAGGGTTCACTATGTAGTCGCCGGGTTCCATGGTGCCGCCTTGAGCAACGAATGGGAAATTAATCGATGCTTTGAGCGTAACTTGGGCGAAACTGGCGGATGCGAAGGCTGTCATGATCACGCCCATGCAGAACATGTGGCGAATGGATTTATTGTTCATTGTATTTCTCCTTTTTGACTTTCCCGATCTTTTCGGGCAAGACCAAACTAACGCTTTATCTGCTGCAGATTAGAGTCAGTTGGGGTGGTATTAGGGGTTAGTTGGAGGGTGCTAACCAAGCAGTACTGTTGGCTAACACAATGAAAAATCGAAGGATAATGGTGGGGCTACCGTTGAAGTCCGGACAATAGAAAAATGCGAGAAGTTGTTTTTTCTAACGTGAAATAGATGCTTTCACCTGCCACCCAGAGGCTATCCGATCCTCGATGCTTCAGTTTTCGAGTGAGTGTCACACCAGGATCGTGAAAGTGGTGGACTGTCCAGGGTCCACCTATAGGACGCTTTGTCGTTGGGTTCAGCATTTGTGCTATTAAGCAAGAAAAGCCGTCCCGGCGGGACACAAAGTACACGGTATTCCCGTCTGTGGCCCACCCAGGAGACGAATCCCATTGAGATCCGTCTGTCAAAGAAATCCAGGAATCAGGTCCACCTGACTGATAGCTTTTTAGGGGGGCCAAGAAGATCTGCCTAGTGAGGGGGCCGTTGTCGGCATAGAATGCCAACCAGCCGTCCCCTTTACGATCCACTTTCTGACGGGCACCATAGAGATTGTAACTGGGATGAATCAGACTATCATCGTTTCGGCCGGTTGTTAATTCAAGCAGGCCAACACGAGCCGGATAACCCCCGGTAATATACCAAAGATGAGAGCCATCAGGACTCCAATCACTGGGGGTGCCGCAATTCTCGCAAATCTTTCGCGGTATCCCTTCAGCAAAGGATTCCATGAATATTGGCTGAATGTTTGGCGTCGACACTCGATAAGCAGCGGATCGCCCATCCGGGGAAATCAGCGCGTGACTGGTAGCCTCTTTAATGGCAACAGCCAATTGCTGTTGTTTTCCCCCAGCCAAATCATGTAACCAAATCTGATCGGGGAAACCGGGCCGTCTTTTTTCCCACACCATTGCGCGGCCACTTGGATCCACCGACGGACGCAAATTCATGCTTGTTTCCGAAGTGTGTTTGCGCAAGGCCTGGGAAGGTTGCTGCGTAGTTGGCAGCGCTAGACTGTATAGATTGTAAGAAGTCTCGCTGTCCACATAGATAAGTCCACCAGTCGTCAGCCGAGGCTCTGTTGCCGCAGTTGAGCTTAGTGTTAACTTCTCCGGTTCACCTGACACTTTTCCTAAAGCGATATCCAGGCGAATCCTGTAAAGGTCAACCGCATCCCTCGACGGAATTGTGAAATAAAGCCATCCGGCCCTCCAACCTCCAATGTCGATGAGCGACCGTTCAGTTAACCTGGAATAAAACTTGCCCGCCAACAACTTTGGAAACAACCCGGTCTTAACCGGCAAACCCTTGGAATATAGACCATTTAGCGTGATTATCCAGGCATCGTATTCTTTCTCTGGAGTTTGGGAATGCCAAGTGCCTAAGGCCACCAAATGTTCTGACTGATCCAGCCA
>JAYWBH010000633.1:0-10977 GCA_043781815.1 Bryobacterales bacterium
CCTGCATCCATATTCAAGCTCCAACCGCTGTTGGGATAACCTGTGGTTAAAAGACCGTTCCCTCGCGGTCACGGCTCGGTAACATACTGATTCTACAGAGCCGTGACAGCGAGGGAGCGGTCTTTTCGAAGGCCTGATACGCTTCGCTCCAACACTTGCAGCTGCCCCACTTGCAGGAAAACTAAGTGACATTGGGCTTCCTAGCCTGTCCGGCTCTACAGTGGGCAGGACTTAGTTTTTTTCGTCTTCAGGGAATACGGAAAAGCCTTCACCTGGGGCGAATAGGCTCTTGAATAGCTGCAATCGCTTGCGCAGGAAGCTGGTGCGCAATTGCCTGGGGCCTGGCTCCACATCAATATCGCAACAAATTCCGTGAAGGTACAGCGTCAACGTATCAATCAGACTCTGCTTTGCGTACTCAATGCAGGGTTTCAAGGTCCGTTTAAACTTCAAATCCAGAGCAGTAAGTTGTTCTTTCAAGTCCCAACTGGATTCATCTACTTCGCCATGGGCTTCGGCTTCAAACTCAGTGCCTAACAGGTCTAAGTATTTGTCCCACTCCACAGTGGTCAGCTTATCGGCTACCAAGGTGGCAATGGAACGGTAGAAGTGGTAGTGATAGTCCGCCAATTCCTGATCTTTAATACCAAAGGCCAGAATCATTTGCCCGCCATCCACCATACGAGCCACGGCTAACTGCTTGTTGGCTTCGGGTTTGTCCATACTGACAATTTGATCGCCAGCATTCTTCTTTTTCGATTTCACAGCAGCCATTTCCAAATACGGAACAAGGCAAATAAGGATGCGGGGAAGGCGCGAAGAAATAGCCGGAGGCAGTGCGGCAATGGGTTCCTCAAGGTACTCTTTTCGATCGTCATCACCCAGAGGAGTTGCCGCGCAGAAATACGAGAAAGAGGTTCCCAAAGGAATGCTCTCACCCCGAAACCGGCGCGTAAACTGATCCAATTTCAATTTAGAGAGTTGAAGTAACACGGCCATTGCTGAAATTCCATTCTATCAGAGTGGACAATTGAATCACGCAAGGAAGTATAATCGCAAGCTAGGAGTCAACAATAAATGAACGAAACACCTTCGGTAAAGGCCGTCTTAGCCGGTAAATTAGTCAGCGGCTTGGCAGGCTTGGTATTGCTGTTTAGCGCAGGGGCAAAGCTTTCCCAACAAAAGGGAGTCATAGACGCTTTCACAGGCCAATTTGGATATCCGGCTGGAACCATTTTGCCCATCGGGGTGGTTGAACTCTCTTGTCTGATCCTTTATTCCATTCCGCGCACTTCCATATTGGGGGCCATTTTGATCACAGGCTATCTGGGCGGCGCAGTGGCCACCCACGTCCGTGTGAGCGATGTTTGGGTGGTGCCGTTTGTGATTGGAGTGCTGGCCTGGTTAGGTTTGTTTCTGCGTGACGCAAGAATTCGCGCGCTGATTCCACTGCGGAGCGAGGTGTAACATGCTTGCTCTGAAACGTATCGCCCTTTTCGCCGTCTCCCTATCCATATCAGCGGCACTGGCCCAGCCACCCGCAGATCGCCGACCCGCAGGCGGTGGCATTTACCCCGACTACGAGCCCGATGACAACACCGGCTTCGTCGCAATCTTTGACGGCAAAACCCTTACCGGCTGGGACGGCGACCCCACTTTCTGGCGCGTAGAGAACGGCGAAATCATCGGCGAGACCACACCGGAAAAGGTAGTGAAGGTGAACAACTTTCTGATTTGGCGCGGCGGCAAAGTTAAAGATTTTGAGTTGAAAGTAGAATTCAAACTCAGCGGCACCAACAGCGGGATTCAATATCGCAGTGTGGAACTGCCCGACGTCGGCAAGTGGGTTTTGAAAGGTTATCAGGCCGATATGGACATCACCAACGGCTACACCGGCAACCTGCATGAAGAGCGCGGTCGCAAGCCAGGGCATGTGGTGTTGGCCCGTCGCGGCGAAGTGACGCGCATTTCCGACGGTCCTAAATACAAAGTGCTGGCGACCATTGGCGATAACAAGATGCTGCGTGGTGTGGTGAACGTCAGCGGCTGGAATCAGTACCACATCATCGGGCGCGGACCGGTGATGATCCAGATCCTGAATGGCCAACTGATCAGTGCGACGATTGACGAAGATACCAAGAACTTTGTGCCGGAGGGACTGGTAGGATTCCAGATGCACGTCGGGCCACCGTTCAAGGTGGAATATCGAAATATCCTGTATCGGAAGCTGTAAAAAGGTCGCCAAATGACAGCAAAGTAGCGCTACTAAGCGCACTTTGCTACAATCAAGAGGTCAAACCACATGTGGGCCTGTGGCGCAGTTGGGAGCGCGCTTCCATGGCATGGAAGAGGTCGACGGTTCGAACCCGTCCAGGTCCACCAACTTACATCGGCTGTATGGTAATCTTAAGAAGTTGTCGAATTCAGTAA
Organism: Bryobacterales bacterium; assembly: GCA_043781815.1. GTDB lineage: Bacteria > Acidobacteriota > Terriglobia > Bryobacterales > Bryobacteraceae > JANXSF01. Next base: position 2,431 of record JAYWBH010000633.1, read on the forward strand.
ATCGTTTGTTTTAGCAAGATATTCCTGCCTCAATCGATCCCTCTCAGAATTCTTACCGCCACGTTACAAGGAGATCGATCATGTCTAAATTCAGTGGAGATACAGCGCGCGCGCACAGGCTCCGTAAGCAAAATACCAAGCGTAGAATGAAGATCAATGAACTGAGATTGCAGATTGCTGCCACGATTGCCGCTAACGCCGCAGCCGCAGGAATCGCAGCAGTAGTACCCGTAGTCCCCGCCAAATAGTTGTCATCGAAATCGAAAGGCCGATTCGTTATCGGCCCTTCACTTCATGTTCCATAGAACCGGAACCACTTCAGTCAACGCCTCAGGATTGTAATAATCGTACAGTGTTGACGTTGTGTTTTTAGCTGTGATGGGCATCCGCATTCGTAGATCGAAGTGAAAATCAACTCCTCCAGCCTTCGGCTATAAGTAGAAAATCACGCGATCAGGCTGTATTTCGTAATGGTCAGCGGCAAGTGCTGCAAGCGAACTTCTTTCCACTTCAGCTCCGGGCGGCAAGCCGACTTCAGCAATCATCATCCCGTATCCACGAAACCCAACTCTTTCGACTTTCACCAAACAACGAATCAACTCACCGGCATTTGCTTCCAGCCGATCAAATTGCACATTAAACCGTAACTCTGGGGAACTTCGAGGCTTAGTTTGTGGCCAGGGCACCCAATGCGTCGATGAAAAGCGGACCAGGGCACTTTTCGATCCATTGGACGGGACCAGTTCAATCTTGTTATCTCCAGCGGCCAGGTATTTGGATACATCCAGCAGAATGGGGTCAGTAGTTTTTGCGTTGTTTGGCAAGGTCACGGTTTGAATGGAGCGTCCGTTAATGCGGACGTCCAGTCTGCCGCCGTTACCGCCCAAGTTGCCCAACGCTGCCGAGGCATCCACTAAAGCGCGCATGGAACGCAACGTGGATTGCGAGGAAGACCAGCCACCCCTGACGTCCTGACCACGCAATATAAACAGTAACCCGCGACGGATCACCGGCTCAACATCGGTTGCCTGCGAGTGTTTCATCCGCCATGCTGAAAGCGCACTGATAGCCACGCCAGTTGTTTCAAAACGGCCTGCTGTTCCCCAACCATAAAATGGCGTATTGGACCGTAGATCCCAATAAAGGGCGCCCCGTTCTTCACGGGCAAATCCGGTTAAACGGGCAATCGCATTGCCAAGCAAAACTTCGTCACCAGAATCGATCAAGGCCAAAATGAACTGTGCCAACATGTACGGTTCGTCAGTCTGATCTGTGAATCGGGCCAAGTTATGATAGGCACCAGTAAGCGTATTGCGTTGCACTATTACACCAGCTTTGCTCGCAGCGGCCAGTGACCGTGCAACCAATCCGGTGAGCAGTTGGGATTGATTGCCATCGCGCCCCAGCCAACTGCCATCCTTCTGCTGTTTTTCTTCCAGCCAAGTTACCAGGGCATTCAGTATTTTCTGATCACTTGCAGTAACTGCAGGACCAACTGCGGAAGCGTCAGCCAGGAAGTGCACGGCATGCGCCGTCACAGCAATATCGGGCTCACCAAATTGCCAATATCGAATGCCGCCATTGTGAAATCCGGGTAGACGATCAATGGCTCGGCGGACATTGGCCAATGCTGCTATTTCAATATGCGGATCAGTCACTCCAATCGCTTGCGCAAACTGCCAGGCAATCAGGTTTGCATAACCTGCGGAAATGGTTTGTTCCGCGCATCCATGTGGAGCAGTGATCATCGCCGATGCACTTTCCAACAGAAGAGACGACAGATTTGGATAAATTCGCAGTTCGCCATGGGAAGCCCCATTGATGGCCATGGGAGAAATATGCACAGGGAATTCCGTTCGCCCCATAACAAGATCGCCATAAGGTAACGAAATTTCCTGGCCATCGGGATGGATACGAACGTGTTTAACAATGGCATCGCCATTGTTACCAGCAGTCGCAGTGACTCGTAAAGAAGCCTTCGCCGCAGTATGTTTGGCTTGCATGGCGTAGGTTGCGTTCACTGAGCTATTGGCATCAACGAACCTCTCTTGGGAAGAAGGCCCCGCAATGGTCAGCCATTCATTGGGCTGCATCTTGACGCTTACCTTTTGCCTCTGCTCCTGATAGTTACGAATAGTCACCGGAAGGCTGATTTGGTCACCTTCCGTCAATACCGGCGGCGGATTGAATTCAAGGAAGAAGGGTTGGAATGCGCGCAGGTCTGATTCCGCCTCGGCAAAGTGTCCATCCAGAGTGGATGCGATTACTGCAATCTTCCAGGTGGTCACACTATCCGCCAGGGGAAATTGAGTGTGCGCAAAACCTCGTTCATCCGTAATGATTTCTGGCATCCAAAGTAGGGTTTCCGGGAAGTATTCGCGGACCCGCGGGGTGGACATAGCAACAGAGGAAACAGTGGATGATGACGTTTGAACGCTGACAGATTCCGCTGTGACGGCAATCGATTCTGACACGCTCCCCACTTCTGCTTGAACGTCGACTCGTGTGGTTGTTCCCACCATTACGGGTACTCTTGAAACTTCGTAGGTCCTGAAGCCAGGCACGTTGGCGTGAACTGAATAGAGCCCCGCTGGGACGCCTGCAAATTCGTACCGGCCAGATTGATTGGTGGTTGTCTCAAAGGAAGAATTCATAGCATCAATCAGCATGATCTTCGCCGCAACCAGAACGGCACCAGTCGCATCCGTGACGATTCCAGAAATGGCTCCCTTGCCCGCTATTGCGTCTGTAGATAATGGTTGCCTTGCTGGTTCCGTCTTACCGTCATCCTCACTAAGCATAGAGCTAAAGGTGGCAATGTCAAAATCGTCGTAAGTGTTCTCAATGCCGTCCGCACCGGCACTTCGCAAACCAAATACATTGAACTTGCGTGTTACTGGCGTTGACGCTGAGCGCAATTGCGGAGCACTGCCGAACACTAATACAGTTTTCGAGTCAATACGATTCATATAGTACGAAGTGACTTCATCGGTCAGCCGATAGGGGCGATTCCAGGCATCGCGGAACTGTGAAATGTCGATTCCAGATTTTGCCAAAGTGCTCAGAAACTCCACCCTGGTTTGAGGTGATCGCGTGGATGCTTGCATGGCAGCGACTATCGCTGCACGCTCCCTCATAAAATACAATCCGGCAAATTCGCCAACCGAAAAATCGTCTTTGGTCCCAAATTTTCCATCGGGACCTAAACTCAAAATGGTGATGCGGCGCATGACCCCTGCAGTGCTTATTTTGGAACGATAAGCATTGCCCCAAGGGTCACGCAAGGTATCGAGCAGGATTCCATTTTCACTGAGCATCCGCTTAAATTCAGTTTCGGTTTCCGGGTACTGAAATTGTTTTTTCAAGATGTCTCTAATCTGACGATGGAGTGAAGTGAAGTACTTTCGTTGGAAAGTATAGACTTCAAAATCGTCTGCTGTGCCATACTTTTTGTCTGGACCGGCACTTTTCAATCGAATGACAAGGTTCTCATTTTCCACAACGAATTCAGGCTGAAAGGGCATTCCCCAGGGGTCCTTTAGATTGGTCCAAGCCGTTCCTAAGGCATCGCTTAAGGCTGAGATATCCTGCGGGAACTCAAATGTAATTGCAAAATATTCATCAAACGTTTGTTTCAGTTGCTTCATATGTAAAGCAATCCTCTCGAACACGGGGTCTTGTTCGGTACTATCGCTTGAAATGTCGGCGGTGAGATTGGCCACCAATGCTTCAGCAACCAGGTCGAGGTCAGCAGAAATGGGTGTGGATGACTTCAAAGCGTACAAATCATTCAAGCGCACTCCGCCGATTTCAGTCTCCCCCTCGTTACCGCAATATGCACAATCGAACCAGCGCCTGTGTCCAAATTCCTCATCTGTGCGGGCTCGTTCCAGCACTGCCTGGTCAACCACAGCCAAACCCAGTGCGGCTTGCACCGGCTTCCCATCCACAGACGTGACCTGCAATTGCAACGTTGCTTTCTCGCCAGGTTTGTAAGTGGCCTTTTCTGGTTTTGCAGAAAGAATAAGATCAGCACTATCAGGAAAAATTACCGTAGTGAAAACAGAATTCTCGGTGCCCGAGCCGGTGTCTGCAACAAAAGTTACGTTGCGACGGAACTCGGGTTGAAAGGGAAAGGTAACTTCAGCCTGATGATTTACAAGGTGGGCAATGCGGGTGGATACTTCGCGATTCGCCACCACCGAATGAATTAAAACATATTGTTCAGCAGCAGAATCAGCACCTGAAGTAATCCGCAATTTCACCGATTGGCCCGCGCGATGCAAGGTTTGGCTAGCTTCAAAGCGCATCCCCTCAGCATTGGAAGTCCAATAAGGGAACGTGGCTTCACCTGCGACCCCGGTTCCATCCGTGGCACCAATTACCAGTGCGGTTTCGGAATCAGAATCTTCTGGTAGAACCACTTTGCCTATGCCATATCGGTTGGTTTTAAGGCGGGTAATTTTGCCGTTGTTTTGAATTTTCACCGTGGTTGAAGCAGGCCGCCCATCGGCGTAGGAAGTGGATAAATAGATAGTTGAAGAGTTGCCATTGCTGGGAATTAGGTATATGTGGATTGGCTGAAGAGTGATTCGAACGTCGAATTTCCGCTGCTCCGTGCGGCCCGATGTAGGATCTGTACAATATGCAGAAAAATGAAGATCCTGGAAATTGGTCCCATCTTTCTTCAAAGAATCGAAGTCTTTCTTGGCGTCCAGACGTGCGGTAAAAACGCCGTTGGAATCCGTTTCCCCTTGCACTTCGGCTCTATCGGAAATACCATCACGCACCAGTTTTACCTTGCCCTTAGGTACAGGCTTACCTGTAAAGTAGACCCCGGCAACGGCCACTTTTATGGGTTCACCAGGCAGGTATGCTTTACGATCAGGCATGGCGCTAACTTTGAAAACAGGTAGTTCATAGCGACTAACACGGACCATGTGTCGTGCCAGTACGAGACTATCCTTTTCCTCCAACAGCGTTATGTTGTAATCACCTTGCATTGCTGTGGATGGAATTGTCCAATCGTCTTGGATAACTCCAAATTTGGACGACTCCAATTCTGCAGTGTGAACCCGTCCATAATCTGGACCTTCAATTTGCACTGCCACCGTTGCATCCGATTTGGCGCGTCCCAGGGCGTCAAGAATCACTGAACGCAAATGAATGGTCTGTCCTGGTTGATAGATTGGCTTGTCACTTTGGATGCGTGCGGAACTTTCAACTGGAAAGTGAAAGTCGGAGGAGACATGCTGTTCAAAATCACCGTACTTAGCGGTGGCCTCCACTTCCACGGAGTCGTCAAAGTCTTCACCGGGTATCGCCGGCAGATCAAATATAAATTCGATGAAGCCTTCAGGGTGTTTGATGGTGCGAGCAGGCGAGAATCGTCGATCCCCATTTGTCAGGCGAACGGTCCATTTCACTTCTGGCAAGGGCATCCGTGTGACGGGATTTATGGCCGAAGCATGAACTATCACAGGATGACCCTGACGCAGACTCCCCGCATGATTCAATTTCGCTTCAAAAACATAGGGAGCGATCTGTGAAAAGGCAACAATACCAATCAACGGCGCGAACTCCCGCGCCTCCGGTCGGTTCGGGGTGAGCGCGTAGTGGAGCCGTGTCCAGACCGAAGATTCTGTGATAGGAAAAGGAATTTCCAGCGTGGACTGGCCAGGAAGAATGGTTATTTCGCGCTGAACATTACCACTCGGTTTATCTTTCGTATCCAGCCAATACAGAATGACATTGGCCTGGACGGAATGATCAATAGAACTTGTCACCGGAATGATGATAACAGTGAGATCATTCCGGAGCACCGCTCGAATCTTCGGTTCGTCTATGGAAACATAGGATTGTCCATAAGCCACTGCGAAAGACCACATTGCCGCAATTGCGACACCCAACATTGCCCGCATATCCACACCCTTTTCAAACTCCCGAACAGAATTGTTAATAGGTTACTGTGAACTTACTAGGGATACAAGGGCTAATCTACTGCAATACGGGCAACGTCTACCTTACTTAGTATCGGGCAAAAGCACAAAATCATCCTGCTGCGGATAATATTGATTTTGATCCCGCTTCGCCTGATACTGATCCAACAACAAAGTAACCACGCCACCGGCAACGGCTCCGATTGCGGCAGCTTTGCCGCGATCGTGACGGTCAGCTACCAGTGCCCCAATGGCTGCGCCAATCGCTACTCCCGTGGTGACTTTGGTGTTTCTATCGCGCCGGCGCTCCTCTTTATATGCTGCTGATTGCGGGGTCTGGGGAAGTTGGGGACGGTTTTGTTGATAGTTCGCGTAGAGGTCCATCAAAGCACCTACCAGTGGCGGCGGCATTGAGTCCAAAGGCGTTGCAGGTTGCTGCGCCATGGCAGTTCCAACAGCAAGTAGGGCAAGAGCGAGTGTTTTTTTCAAAGGACGGATCTCCACCCCTGTGAGATGCGCCAACTGGAATCCGGTTTCAACCAAATTCGGCAAAGATGGACTTAATTATCTACTACCGTGCCAATCGCAACAATTCCGACGCCACTCGCTGAAAGGCAGGTGCCAGGGAATTTGCATCGCTGGCGAAAATGTACAATCCTTGCGCGGTATTTAGATCGGGATTCGGACCACGAGGGTCGTTGCTCACCGTCATCAACAGGTTTGCGTCGGGTGGAGCACCACTGTTTCCTAAACCGATGCTATAAATAGCCACACCAGCCAGGGAAGGTCCAGAACCTGTCGCTCCGGTGGTCGGGCTCCAATTCAAAATCTGGGTGCCGGAACGGATCCGTTGCGAGGCTGAAATGGTTGCGTTGATGGAAGCTGCCAGCATGTTTTGGGAAGTATTGGGTATGTTGCCGCCGCTGACAGTTACCGCACTGTAACTGATATCCAATTGGTTCCCAAATGCATCGCGATTCCAAACTTCAGATACATCCCCAGTATCCCAATTCGATGCTGTCCAGGAACATCCAGTGGCTGGCAAAATGGATTGCACTTCATTGGCACCCTGATTGGGATTACCCAGCCCCCGGTTGTCTGCAATGGAACCCTTGGTCCAACCATTTGCCGAACAGCCAGGGGCAGATACGTGGTTCCAGGCAGTGAATGCGGTGGGCATTCCATCGGTGAAGAACAGGATGGCGTTCAAAGCATCGGGCTTGTTCAAAGTTGCCAACTGGTCATAGGCTTTCCACAGCCCAGAGGAACTGTTGGTGCTGTTGGCACAATTAATTCCGCTGATCACCGCCCCAATATCGGTGCCACCGCTTCTGAAAGTGGTATTGAGCGGGACGTCAACCAGGGAACCGGTTGCGAACGATGCCAAGCCGACGTTATCCCGTCCTTGGGCGAACTGTTGTAGAAATGCCGTGGCCGCGCTTTTCATTGGCTCGCACGATCCGCTATAAGTCAGCGATCCTGAATGATCCAGCACTAACATCACATTGACATCTTTACGGGTTGCCACTGCTGAAGCGTTCAGCGGACTGGTGCTGGAGTTAGGCCCCAGCCAGCGCAGAAAAGTTAACGGAAATTGTATGGAAGAAGTAACGGTCACCGTTCTGGAACTGGCGGTGGTATCAATGGCAATGGTAGGAGCAGCAATAGACACCGTAGATAGATATCCGGCGGGGTAGTTTTTATAGAAATAGCTGGTGGCCACATCTGTTGCCGATTGCCGCTGGGCTGTTTCGTTGTTCCCCCGGCTAAGCGCCCTTGCTCCAGCCAAAGCCGCCGCGTCTGACGCAGCGGACAGCTTGGTCTGTGCAAGATACATGAGTGTTACATCGACAGCCAACCCAATTACAGGCACCATGACAACCAGGCAAAAGCCAAAGAGAAATACCGAAACTCCCCGTTGATTCGTCAACCGGCGTTGGCTTCGGAGCAGTTTGTTGTGGAAAGTGCGACTCATGAAAATCCTTTCAACGGTTTCCTTAAAAGTAAGTGACCGAATAGATTCCATTTACTGGAATACCGAACACATTCAGAAAAGAAAGCGCGGGAAGAGTGAAGTATGTCTCACACACCCAAACCTGTCCCCCAGGGGGAACGGTGGGCAACAGCCTGTTTGCACCCGATCCGACATTGCTTGCCGCAACGGCAGTATTTGTAAGGTAAGTAAGTGGGATGATGTTACCAGAAGAATCCATCATGTTGGATGCGGGAGTTCCAAAGTTACTGGTTCTAAAACCGGAGTTACCCAGCACTAACCGGTGCATAAAAACATCTTGCCCCACAAGACAACCCGATGTTACTGCGTTATCATCGCAATCGGCCTGGGCCACCAGTTTGATTTGGGAAAGAATGATTACTCCGCTGCCGGTGGAACTGGTATCCAAACCCTGAGCCAACTTAGCCACCGTACTTTGCGACAGAGTTTGGGAGAAATCCACGCCCAAGCCATACATATGCCCCAGATCGCGCGTGAACTGCACGGCTTGAATGCCACGGCCAGCGGTCATGCCGGCAATCAGCATGCCAAAAAACAGCGGGATCAGCATGGTCATCACAATAGCGAATTCAATAGCCGCCGACCCTTTTTCGG
>JAYWBH010000634.1:0-3656 GCA_043781815.1 Bryobacterales bacterium
CTTCTTAAAGACGATCTCAAAAGTCGGGTTAGGGGATCAGCTATTTAACGATTGGCGGTACTTGGCCGATGGTTCGCCGAATCCAGAATTTGTGTTGAATCAGGCAGAATCGAAGGGTGCTGAAATTCTGCTGGCTGGGGACAATTTCGGCTGCGGATCAAGCCGCGAACATGCGCCCTGGGCATTGACTCAGTTTGGGTTCAAGGCGGTGATTTCCACATCGTTCGCAGACATTTTCAAAGCCAATTCATTGAAGAATTCCTTGTTGCCAATTGTGGTTTCGCGCGATGTGCATGCCAAGCTGTTCAAGATGCGCGCCGCACATGCAGGCATGAAGCTGGTCATTGATTTGCAATCGCAACGCCTGACGCTGCCCGATGGGGAAAGTGTGGAATTTCCAGTGGACTCGTTCTCGAAGGCTTGTCTGGTGGATGGCGTAGATGAGATCGGATATATTCTGAAGCAGTTACCGGCCATTGAAGCGTTTGAAGCGAAGCGGGTTGGTGGGTTGAATACGCTGGTAGCGTAAGGCAGCCAATCGTTGTGGAACTCAAACTAACAGCTATAATCGAAGCATGATTGCCACAGTCGAGATTGGAAGTCTGATCGACCGTGATCCGACGGTTCGGGCGGCACGACCCAAGATTGCCGGAACTGGTGTAACCGTAATGCGCGTCGTGGGATGGTACAAGATGGGCTTGACTCCAGAAGAAATCGCCGCCCGGTATGGTCATATCAATCTCGCCCAAGTGCAGGCAGCCCTCAGCTATTATCACGCGAATGTCTGGGAATCGAAGCTGATCTGGCCAAAGAAGAGGCGTTTGCCGAACAAGTTGAGGGTGAGCTCAAACTCCGGTCGGAGGCGTGAACAATGGTGCTTGAAAGCAGCATTGACCCGTATCGAAGATCTCGAACATTTGCGAGAATCTGGCACCACCATCCGTTGTAGCGAGGACCAAGCCCCCACAAGTGTGTACTTAATCACTCGTGCGCTACAACCTATTGTTGATAACTTTATGTTAAGCCAACAATCTGAAGAAAAGTTTTTACCTAAAAGTGTTCTTCATTAGCTCTCATGTGTCTTTTCCAACGATTTCCATTCTTTGGGTTGCCCCGTTTAGACATGAAATCTTCTTCTCCAGATCCCTAAGCAAAAGTTCTGCCTTGTCGAGTTCCCGTTCAATGTTCGGATCACCCGCACCCGTCGGAATCCTCGATAAAGTGAGTCGTACCTTTAACGTGTCAACTGTTGCCTTCGCCGCAATATGTTGCGCCACAAGATCACCCGCCGCGATGCTATTCATCAAATCACTTCGCAGGCTACCCAGTTGCCCCTCTAGCTGGCCTATCGCTTCTTGAATCCTTGATTTGACTGCATCCTCAAGTGCTTTGAGACGCGTTACAGCATCAGAGACGACTTCTACGGTTTTTGTCAACGTGCTGAAGCTTGTAAAGAGAGTCAGAAGCTGATTGTCTACGGAAAGGTTATGCGCGTGAATGGCAGAAAGCAACTCGCCATGCGTTTTCGTTTCTTGTTTTAATTCAGTGATAGCCTTGTCGTAATCTGCACCTTTAAGGTAGCCGGAGAGTTCAAAGAAGGGTGTATCAATGGCATCTACCCTTGCTTTTAGATCAGCTATAGCAGGCTTGATCGAGTTGATGTAAAACCACCAAAAGGCACCAGCCGTCACAGCGATTTCGAGCGCAATCGATCCCAGAAACGGGGCATTGGTCACAATCAACTTTGGAATATCACCCATAATTGAGAAGCATAGCAAAGAAACGACGCGCAGGACGAAGCTTCGACCGATTCAAATCCGAGACCAGCCGCTTACTCCTTAGGAACAAGCCAAGAAAACCTAGATCTTTAAAATTCACACAATCCCAATAGATATACTCGTGACTGCTTTACAATAATAGATTCACAAGAACATCCACGAATGAAATCTCTACGAGACGTTTACGATTTAGATGGCCGCGTCGCCCTGGTCACTGGCGGGTCGCGAGGCTTGGGTGAAGAAATGGCCGAAGGGCTGGCTGAGGCGGGTTGTTCGCTGATGCTGGTTGCTCGACGAGACAAATGGCTTACCCCTGCCGTGAAAGATTTTAAGCGCAAAGGCTTTTATTGCGAAGGGGCCATTTGCGACGTCACCAGTCCCGACGAAGTGAAAGCGGCCGTGGATAAAACCGTGGAACACTTCGGACACATCGATATTCTGGTGAACAACGCTGGAGTGAGTTGGGGCGCTCCCGCCGAAGACATGCCATTAGATAAGTGGCATGAAGTTTTGGATACCAATCTTACCGGTGCGTTCCTGTTTTCTCAGGCTTGCGCCAAGCATATGATTGCTCAAAAGTTTGGGCGCATCATCAACATTGCATCCATTGCGGGGTTGCGCGGCGGCATGCCTGAAGGCTTGCACTATGCCGGTTATGTGGCGTCGAAGGGTGGATTAATTGCGCTCACGAAAGAGCTGGCGGCGAAATGGGCGCAGCATAATATTCGGGTGAACGCCATTGCTCCAGGCTTCTTCCCGTCGCGCATGACAGAGAAGATTATGGATCAAGTGATGCCTTCCATCACTGCCAATGTACCTATGCGGCGCGCTGGTTTGCCAGGGGAATTAAAGGGCGTCGCCGTATTTCTGGCCAGCGAAGCTAGCGGCTATATTACTGGTCAAACGATCGCCGTGGATGGCGGTGGAACGGCGGTTTAATGAGCGTCTACTTTCAATCCAGGGCCCAATGTCACTTAATGTTCCCGCAATCGGATGGCTTCAGGTGTCATAGCGAAGCGCATCATGTCTTTGAAAAACCGCTCTCTCGCGGTCACGGCCCGGTAGCATCAGAACGTGACAGAGCCGTGACCGCAAGGGAGCGGTCTTTTCACCAACAAACAACTCACTTCAGGATTCAGGTTCAATGAGCGCTTACGCAAGTCGACCTTGGCTGAACAACTACGATTTCTGGGTTCCGCCGACGGCGAATTTCCCCAAGCAGTCGTTGTACCAGATTTTGCAAACTGCGGCCAGCCAGTATCGTGACCGTCCGGCTACTGCTTTCTTTGGAGCGCAGCTTACTTTCGGCGAGATCAAAGAACAGGCAGACCGAATGGCGGCCAGCTTGCACGCACTGGGCATTCGGCAAGGCGATAGGGTCGGCATCATGCTGCCGAACTGCCCGCAGTATCCCATCACGTTTTTTGCGTTGATGCGGTTGGGCGCCATTGCAACGAACATCAACCCTGCTTATACGGCTCGGGAATTGGCAGTGGTGGCGCTGGATGCAGGCATCTGCGCATTAGTAACTCTGGACCTGCTGGCACCGTTGGCTGAGGCTGCACAAATTCATGTTGCGCATGTCATCGTCACATCGTTAGCCGAATATTCCTTGGGTGGAACACCACTCACAGGCTTTCCTCTAATGGTGAACAAACTGGTATCGGATGGCGACGTTGCCATCCTGCCTCGCGTCGTGATTAATGCCACCGAAGATGTCGCCTTGTTGCAGTACACCGGCGGGACCACAGGTACGCCAAAGGGCGCGATGTTGACGCATTACAACCTATTTGCCAACACCATTCAGAACGCACTTTGGAATTCGTATCATACACGCCGCGGTGAAGAGCGCATGCTGATGGTGCTTCCCTACTTCCA
>JAYWBH010000635.1:0-3648 GCA_043781815.1 Bryobacterales bacterium
CGTGACCCTTTATGAACGAATTCCTCTTTGGTGAACGTGATCACAGGGTAGGAAAGCACAGCAAAATCGGGTCGCGAACTCATTCGATCCACAGGATCCTTGGCATTGGAATCGCCGCTATCGAAATGAGTGGAAATGGACGATGCCAAGTGCCCGCCTGCAGAGAATCCCCAAACCCCAATTTTATCTGGCTGCACTTTCCACTTCACCGCATTGGCTCGAACCGTGCGCACTGCCCTTTGTGCATCGTTCAATTCCACTGGATGATGGTATTTCGGTCCCAGCCTGTACTTCAGCACAAATGCCGAAATCCCTTGCGAATTCAGCCACTGGGCAATCTGTTTGCCTTCATGATCTATGGCCAGCGCACTGTATCCGCCACCAGGAAACACGACAATGCATTTACCATTCGGCTGCCCTGCCAAGTAAGGAGTTATGGAAGGTTTGTCGATCTCTTCCTGCCCCATCGCACCAGGAGCGCCATCGGCCCACAACAGTTCGGGAGTGGGCTCCTTGCGCTGCTGTGCTACAGCCGTCAAAGCCATCAAACCTATTAATAGAAATTGCTTCATCGTCGTTCCTTATGCAAATGGCGAACGCTTCATGGCGTAGTCCAAACTTTGCTTGGGCACTTCGTATTTGGAATACACCCCGTTGCCCATAAAACCCAGGTCCTTAATTCCAATTGGACTCGTATAAAAAGCGTCAACGGTCATCTTGCGAACCCAATCGAAAAACTTGGCCCCTGCTGCTTGCGGATGTGGTTGCTTGAATGTGTAGTCGCTAAAATCGCGAAAATCGGACTTTTTCACCACTTCCGATTCGTCCATTCTAGCCCGTTCCGATTTGTCTGCTTCCACCAGTAAATCCAACATTGCGGTTTGCTGCTCAACCGTAGCGTTGACGAAACTCTTGCTGAACTTGCGATTCATCTCCGCATCCAGCCAAGCCAACCCACCATGATAGGTGGTCGCCAGTTGTTTGTTCTGGCTGCAGAGCAGGTCGATGAATGCTGGGGCTCCGGCGTCCAGCGCGCTGCCAGAAACATCATCGGCGGGGACAATCAATTCCGCCAGCTTTCCTAGAGTCTTAAACTCTGCTGCCGACATCTCTTTCGCCGTATAAACCCCAGTAGCTTTCTGCGCACTCACCGCTTCCGCGTGGACGTGCTGCGCTGCTTCAACATCTTCCACTAAGCCGCCAGTAGCCACAACAGCAAAGGCCACGGCTTTGATTAATTCCCGACGTCCGGGTCTGCCATCAGGCGATGCAGGCGCGATATTTAGTAAGTTAGACATTGCCCTTCCTCATCTCTTCTGAAAGATAATCGCAAGCGCGCCACGAAAGCGCATTGATGGTCAGCGTTGGATTCTTATCGGGATTGCTCACAAACGAACCGCCATCCACAACAAACAAATTCTTCACTTCATGGGCCTGTGTGAAACCGTTCAGCACTGAATTTTTGGCGTTCAAACCCATCTTCACCGTACCCACTTCGTGAATGATTGTCCCTGGAACAGAAATGCCTCCGCTTTCCCGTTGCGCATTATTCAGACCCAACACTTTGCCGCCCATGCCTTCAATAATCTGGGTAAAAGTGCGCTCCATATGACGTGCCTGACGCCATTCATGATCGCTCCACTTGAAGTGGAACTTCAGCACCGGGATGCCCCATTGATCCACCACCGTCGGATCAATTTCTGTGTAGCTGAGCGCGTTGGGAATCATTTCGCCACGGCCGGAAAATCCAACGGCCGCCCCATAGCGCTGGCGGATATTTTGCTTCATATCCTTGCCGTAACCGTAGGTCCGCGCAGCCCCATGGTAACTTCCCACACCGGGCATGCCGTACCCACCGCCGATTTCAATATGATACCCACGCGGGAAATCCAGCTTGTTGTGCTTTTCCCAATCCCACCAGGGCATGTAAAGATGAGCACCGCCGTAGCCTTCCGTATCGTAATGCGGCATGCCCTCCAGCGCTGGAACGTAACCGCTCAACCCGAAGCCCACAGTATCCATCAAGTAGCGTCCCACCAAACCAGAGCCATTGGCCAGGCCGTTGGGAAATTCCTTTGATTTGGAGTTCAACAAAATTCTTGCCGATTCACAAGCGCTGGCCGCCAGAATGACCGCCTTGCCCCGAATCACACGATGTTCCCGCGTGCGCTTATCGACATACAGCACGCCGTTCACTTTGCCATTGCCGTTAGACAAAACTTCACGCACCATGGCGTTATCAAACACTTTCATTAGGCCAGTTTTCATGGCCGGAAAGATTTCTACTTGGCTGGAACTATAAGCTGAAGCCGTCTGACAGCCACGCCCACACTGTCCACAGTAGTGGCAAGGAGCACGACCGTTGATTGACTTAGTGATCACGGCACGGCGATTGGGAATGCACGGGATGCCCAATTTGTCGCACGATTTCTTAATCAGTGTCTCATGGACTTTAGGTGGCGGCGGTGTATGAAACTTGCCGTCTGGAGCAGAACGAATGCCTTCAATACTGCCACAGACTCCGATGAATTCTTCAGCCTTATCGTAGTAAGGGGAAATGTCTTCGTAGCTGATCGGCCAATCGAAACCCAGGCCATCGCGTGTATACGGTTTGAAATCGAAATCAGAAAAGCGGAAAGACATACGCCCGTAATGGTTCGTTCTGCCACCCACAATGCGTGATCGGAACCATTCAAACTTGCTGCCTTCGCCGACGGTGTAAGGTTCGCCTTCCAGTTGCCAACCGCCGCTGGTGGTGGAAAAGAATCCGAACGGCTTACCTTTCCCGAAGTAAGAAGCTCCACCTTCTTCGGCGCCACGATGATCGTAATCAGCGGGCATCTTATGTTCCAGAAATTCTTTAAAAGGGTCTAGCATGGGTCCGGCTTCAAGCAAGGCAACTTTCATGCCTTTACCGGTGAGGACACGAGTAGCCGTGCCGCCACCTGCTCCGGAACCAACCACGATCACGTCGTAGACTTCTTGACTATTGGGAATCTGCGCCATGTGATTATTGCATCACAAATGATAGGGGTCGTGCGAAGAGTTTTTGATTGGCTGGCAAAACGCTTTCGGGATGAATTGAAGCGACTGAGGTCACGTCCCCTCATTAAAAACCAAGCTTATTCGCAGATGACGCAGATAAGCGCAGATAAAACCAAGCATCCAACGAGTGCGTGTTGGTTTTATCTGCGTGCATCTGCGTCATCTGCGGACTTTTTAATTCCAGCTAGAACGTGAGTCTTAAGGCTACCTGCAAAATTCGCGGGTCTGACGTGTTGGTTGGTGCCAGGAAGGTGGCCACTGGTACGAACACGCGGGTGGCTGCGGTGTAATTAAATGCCGTCTGATTTATTGTCGTAAAGTTCGTCCGATTCAAAGCGTTGAAGGCTTCAAAGATCAGACGAAGTTTGGCGCGTTCTGTATAGATGGGCAGGTCCTTGGACACACGAAGATCGACGGCGGCAAAGCCTGGACCTTCAATTGTGTTCCGACCGAAGCCGGGTGAGCGATCACTGGCACGATTACCGTCGTTGTTCAAATCAGCATTCGTTCGAGCTGAAAAGCGGCGTCCGGATTGTGCGCTTCCAATGATGGAAAACTGGTAGCCACCCAAAATATACTGCGCCGGTTTAGACGCCAGACGAT
>JAYWBH010000636.1:0-10933 GCA_043781815.1 Bryobacterales bacterium
TTCCGCAGCCGCCTGATCCACGCCCTTGTGAATGGTCACAAAAAATAAATGCGAAGTCGCCTTGGGCACCACTGCGATCAATTTGGGATGCTTGCGTGCGCAGGATTGCAACACAGCGATGGAAAGCGGCAGCACCGCTCGGCGTGAAATAACCATTCCGCTATTTCAGCAGACTATTCACCGCGACGGAACCAGGATTTTGACTTCTTCAAACTTTGGTTGTTGAGCACAGCCCCCAACAATCGACCTTCGGGAATGCCTTCCTTCAACTGAGCCACCTCGTTGAACTCTGTCACGCCTTTTTGGACAACCAGTAAATTGGCGTCGGCATAGTTGGACAACAGCTCCGCATCGGACGAATCCGCATGCGCTGGACCGTCGATAATGATCCAGGCAAAGGTGCCTCGAAGGGATTCCAACAGCATCGGAACTCGCCGAAAATCAATGCCATCCAATCGGCTCTCCGCTACCCTTCCGGCCGGTAACACATACAGGTTGGTTTCGCCCACTTGACGAACAGAACTTTCCCATTGCCCGCTGTTCATTGCTTCTGAGACGCCGGGCCCTTTTAAGATGCCCAGGGAAGAGCTTAACTCATTGGACAAAGGGTTCAGGTCCACAATCAATACTTTCTCATCGCTCCCAATGGCTAAGGCCGCTGCAAGATTGGTGGCCACAAATGATTTGCCTTCCCGTGACGAGGTGCTTACAATGGCTAACACTTGCAGCAACGCCCCACCCGCTGCCCATTCTCGTTTAGCCAAGCTCACACGAGCCCGCAACAATCGGAAAGATTCTATATATTCGCGCTTGCACTTGGGATGCAGTACCGGAAAAGTTTGCAGGCACTTATCCCAATCCAACCGCGGCAGACGTTTTTCCTGAGGCGCAGTTGCTTCATTGCCCAAGTCAATGGGAACCACTTCTTCCGGCTTCGGTCGCTCCGCCCGATGCAGGCGGTCTACCAGTCGCAACATTTGCTCCACACTGCTGTCTGCTTCCAATGCCAAATCTTCAATGGCTCTGTGCGCCAGCGATTCCGCCGATTTTTGCGACTGCGTAATTTGGCTGTCTTCGGTTGCCATTAATTCACCGCCACCCGTTCCATTTCGCTGCGAACCTTGTTCGATTCCCCACGCCGGATCATTGCCAAAAGTTTCTCCGTATTTTTCTTTTCCTGCTGCGGAAGCCACTGCATCATTTCTTCAAGAATCGCCGATGCGTTGCGGGTCATGCCCATTCGTAAATAGATGTAGGTCAATGTGTCGTGAATCTCTGGACTTCTGGGCATAGATCGCTTGGCTTCTTCGGCATAATGCAATGCCGTCTGCAGGTCGTCCCCAGTACGGGCCATCAAATACGCCAGATTGTTTAGCGCATAGCCGTTATTCTTATCGCGCTTGATGGCTTCTGAATAGGCGATCTTAGCCTGCACATGATCCCCTGCGGTGGCCATCAGAACCCCGTAGTTGAGCCACGCCCGACCGTCGTCCCCACCTTGTTGCTGAATCTTTTTATATTCCTCTGCCGCCTGCTTTCGATCCCCCGAAAGACCAAGAGCATTGGCATAGCCCAATCGAAATTCCGTGTTTTTGGGAAACTCTCCCATCAACGATTTGTACTCTTTAATCGCTAACGGCAGGTTGCCATTGCGAATCGCCAAGCCAGCGGTTAGGGAACGCATATCCGAGTTCATTGGAAACCGATCCCGAGCCTTCTGCAGTCCGCTGAGGGCCAGCACCGCTCGGCCGCTAGCTGCATCCCACTGCGCCCGCATCAGAAAAGGCCGGGCGTCTTTTGGTGCCAATTTTTCTGCCCTGTCCAGCAACGTGACCACTTCCTTGCCATGTTGTAGACTGCCTTCGGCACTGGCCAAGGTCAGAATCGCTTCCAGGTCGTTGGGATCTTGCGCCAATATTTTCATGAGAGATTCACCGGCTTCTGCCGGACGTTTTCTGGCTAAACTTGCCTTTGCCTGAAGGATCAAGGCCGGAGTATATCCAGGAGCCCGCTGCAATAAGGCGTTTAAGCGATCATTGGCCATGTTCGGACGTCCCGAAAGAAGATCGGATTCCGCCAGCGCAATCCAACCCGGCGCGTAGTTCGGGTCCAAGGTGACACTGCGCTCCAGTTGTTGACTGGCCTTCATCAATTCTCCAGCGCGCAAATAAGCCCGGCCAAGGTGCAGTCTTACAAAAGACGAGTTCGGCATTTTTGTCAAAATCGTTTCCAGCTTCGCTCGTGCGGTGTTGCGCTGAAGCTCCCCTTCGGAATCGATCTGCAATGCCGCCTGATACGCATTCAACAGCGGATCGTTGGGGGAAAGCTTCAATTCCGTGTCCAGGATTGCCTTTGCCGCTAACGGATTCTTCTTCATCAGTTCCATGTCCATCAGGCGCATGGCATAAATGTTTCTGGCCGCAGGGTGCAATAATTTGCCCGATTCAAACCATTCTTTAGCCTTGTCAAATAGCCCGCGGTGCAACCAAAAATCGCCGGCTTGAGCTTGGGCGAGTTCTTCCTTTGCATATTTTGTTGCCGACTGACTGACCAGCGTCAGCGAACTAGCCCGGTCACCGGAAGCGTCCAGGTGGGCAGCAAGTTGCAGTGCCACAGCCATGCCACTCATATTGGCCACTTTTTTCTCTAGAATCTTTCGCGCATCCTGGGTCTTATGCTGTTCCATCAATTGCAAATACAAAAGATCGTAACCAGGTCCATATTTACTGTGATCTTCCAGCAAACTGGTCAACACTGTTTTGGCTTTGGCCACTTCTCGCAATTGGTAATAAACCGCCGAAAGTTGGGCCAGCAGGGAAGGGTCGGAAGCACCCATGGAAATCGCTTTTTGCAGCAGATCAATGGCATCCGATGGCCGTCGTTGTTCAATCAAAACCTGCGTTTTTAAGCGGTAACCCTCTGGCGATTTGGGCCACATCTCCATCAGTTTTCCAGCTTGATCTTCCACTTCCCGCAATAGAGTGGTTGGCCTTCCCGGATCCCCGAAATAAATCTGATAGGTAAGTTCTGACAATCGCACCAACGCCTCTTTGCGTTGTGGCAAAAGTTCCACGGCTCTAACATACTGATCGCGGGCCGCGTTGATCTGTCCGGTCTCCTGCAGTGCCAGAGCAAGCTGATAATTTACGGCGCCATTCTTAGGTTCGCGTTTCAGCGCCTGACGATAAAGCAGGATCGCCGAATCATAGTCGCCTTTCGTCGCCAACTGCTCCCCTCGTTTCAAGAAGGAGTCAGCAGACTGACTGGCGCAACTTGTGACCATCAGCGCCAGGCAAATTAGGCCGCCAAGAAGTCCCCGTCCGCCAATTCCTGCCGTTCCTGTGGAAGTGAGCAGTGCCGGACCATCTGGTAATTCAATCAAAGTGGTAATTCCGCCAACCAAAGTCAAATGACGAGCTGTGCGGATGTGTGGATGACGGAGGAATGAAAATAGTCCCAACATCATGCCAAAGGCCATACCCGCAATGGCCCCTGAAGCGATGCGAATGGCTGCCACGGGCTGCTCAGCCGAATCTGGAAGCACAGGGGGTTCAATCAGCTCTACCGTCTCCCCTTGACCGCGCCGTTCCATGTTGGAGGCAACTTGCGATTCCCTCTGCTTCTTGGTTAATTCCGAATATTGTTCCTTGATCACAGCATATTCGCGGTTCAGCACCAGTCGATCCAATTCGCTATCCGGGGCAGGGGACATGCTCTCTCGCAAAGCACTCATCTGACGTTTCAGTTGCCCTTCCTCAGCCATCAATGCCGATCTGGAAGATTCAACTGCCACCAGTTCCGCCTTAGCTTGTACATAGCGATTCATAAGCAGTTCACGACTGCTTTCGCGACTCAATTTGGCTTCCTGCTCTTCCATTCGGGTCAAGGCCTTTTCTGCTTTCGAAAGAGCTTCTTCCACAAACACCCTATCGTGCTGACCCACCACATAACGAGCCCTGGCTTCGTCCACCTTCGCCCGCAATAGCATCACCATATCGCGTGCTCTATCGCCGCTAAGCGTCGGTGGCGCACTCCCTGGTTGCGATAAGGGCGATTGGTCCACCGTAGCGATTTGGCCTTCCAGCGCCGAAATTAATGCCCGCTTCAACGTCCGTTCGCCATTGGCCGCACGCAGGTCTTTTTGAACGGCGGAGAGTCTGGAATCCACATGATGTAGCTCCTCAATTTCAAAGGTATATTGCGTGGTTATTGTTTGTGTGGGTGCGGGTAAAGTGCTGATTTTCGCTTCCATCTCCGTCAACTGATCCAAAACCTTTTTCACTTCCTGTTGCAGGAATTCAGTGGTTCCAATGGATTGTTCGCCCCGGTAACGCCGATTCTCTTCGTAAATCAGTTCCACAACCCGTTGCACAACTTTTTGAGACTGTGCCGGATTTGAATATTGAAAGGAGATCTGAATGGTAGGGACACTGTGATTCACACCATTTTCATTGGTGGTGGTACCTTTCATTTGCAGGCTTTGTTGAAATCTGGGGACCAGGTCGGCAATGGTGGAAAGCATTCGACGCTCTGGATACAGTCCGAAACTTTCTATCATTTTGGTGCCGGTCAATCGGCTATTTACCAATTGGGTAAGCGCGAAAATGCGCTGATCCACCTGCATGGCGACGTTTGGCGTCACATACTTTTCTGCAACCTGCGGTGGAATAAAGCGCACTTGCGCCCGTGAGATATATTGATCGGGAAAGAAATACACCACAACCCAAGTAAGCGCAGCTCCCATCAGGCTACAAAAAATCGCGCGCTTGTAGTATTGCTTGAGCAGCCACGCCATGTCGGACGTAGCACTGACTGCTAGCCAATCGGAAAAATTAAGAGACCAAAGTCCCCGTGGTGGCATTGTTCTGGAATCACCTTTCAATACTGAGATCAAGTGTCTTATCGGAAAAACCCTTAGAGAACTTTAGGCTAGGGGAAGTAGGTAGGTTTACTGAATAGTTAAGTATCGGCTTGACAATCAGTCGTGTTTGTTGGATACTTAAGTGCGCACTTAACAAATATTATGGAAAATCAAACCGTCATCCACAGCACCTTCGTGATTGAGCGAAATTACCCCACCACCCCGGAACGTGTGTTCGCAGCATTCGCCGACCCGGCTAAGAAACGCCGTTGGTTTGCAGAAGGTAAGAGCCACGAAATCGAAGAATTTGAAATGGACTTTCGTAACGGAGGCACCGAACACCTCAGATATCGCTTAAATGAAAGCACCCCGTTTCCTGGTGCAAAGTTAACTAATCATGCCACTTATCAGGACATTGTGCCCAACCGCCGCGTAGTTTCCGCCTCCACCATGAGTTTTGGGGACAAGTGTATCTCGGCATCTCTGACCACCGTGGAATTGATTGCGACGGAGCAAGGCACTAAGCTTGTTTTCACCCATCAGGGAGCGTTTTTTGAAGGTGCCGACGGCCCGCAAATGCGCGAAAACGGTTGGCGTACACTACTTGAACAGCTCGCTGAACATGCTTAGCCAACAAGAAAATATCAACAGTGTTTTTCACGCTCTGGGCGATCCAACTCGTCGGGCAATTGTGGAGCAACTCAGCAAAGGCCCCATTTCGGTATCCCGATTGGCCTTTCCCCTGGAGATCACGCTGGCGGCGGTAGTGCAACACTTGCAGGTTTTGGAAAAAAGCGGGTTGGTTCGTACGGAAAAAGTAGGTCGGGTGCGCACTTGCCGCATGGAACCCGAGGGACTCCTGGTGGCTGAACAATGGATGAATGATCTGCGCTCTGCCTGGGAGATGAGGTTAGATCGGCTCGGCGATTTACTTGCAGAACCCGACGAAAAGTGACGTTTATTTTGCCAACCAGGGATACAAAATGTACACTACCGGCATGGTAAACAGACTGGAATCCACCCGATCCAGCCATCCGCCGTGTCCCGGCAACATGGTTCCGCTATCCTTCACCCCGGCTCCGCGTTTCAGTGCCGATTCGGCCAGGTCACCAGTTTGACCAAAGGCATTGGCGATGGCCGCCAGCAATAATGCTTTGGGAAGATTCAAAGTCGGTATGAAGTAGTAAAGTATGGCCACCGCCACAATGCTACCGAATAAAAGTGACGCAATGGCACCTTCCCAGGTTTTGCCGGGGCTGATGGTGGGTGCCAATTTATGTTTTCCGAACGCCCTTCCGGCATAAAAGGCCGCCGAATCTCCTATCCAGTTCATAACAATGGAGAAAAACAACCAGGCAGGACTAATTTCCCGCAGTAAAATAGCCGTGCGCCAAGCACCAAAAATATACACGATCCCCAATAAAAAAATACCAGCACTGGGAAGCGCCAATGATAGGTCGCTGCCGCGCATGGCCAATACCAGGGCCAGAAGTGCCGTCAGAATGATCAACAGTTCAGCACGCTGAGGCACCAATAACAGTGCGATTCCAGGCAAATAACCTGCCCAACCGGGAATTTGTGGATGCGTCTGTTTGGCGATTTGACTGAATTCGTACCAGCACAAGCTGGCCAGAACTGTCACCGTCACCGCAAAAATCTCGTAGCGGCTCCAGAAAACGACCCAGGTCATGAAGGGGCCCAGGATTAACGCGGTTAAGATCCGTTTCATCCTAAGGGGACGGCCTCAACTAAGCGTTCTTCTTGGGTGCTGAGACCGCCGAAACGACGTTCTCTTTTTTGGAAGTCAATAATGGCGGATAGCAAGTTGCGCAGCCGGAAATCTGGCCACAAAGTCTCAGTGACGTGGATTTCAGCATAGGCAATTTGCCACAGCAGGAAATTGGAGATCCTCATTTCCCCTGAAGTACGAATGAGCAGATCGGGATCAGGCAAGCCCTTCGTATACAGGTGCGAAGCAATGGCGTGCTCGTCGATTTTCAGATGGTCAAGTGTCCCCTGTTGCTTTGCTTCTTGAATCAGAGAATTCACGGCATCGACCACTTCGGTGCGGCCGCCATAGTTAATGGCCAGACTCAGCACCATACCCGTATTCCCATTTAAGCGATTCACTGCTTCCTGCAACTCTTCCCGGGCATGGGAGGGCAGCGCATCCAGCCTGCCGATGGCCTTCAGCCGCACGTTATTGCGCATTAGCGTGGGAACTTCACGACGAATGTAGATTCGTAACAAGCGCCACAGAGTATCCACTTCCTGGCGTGGCCGCTTCCAATTTTCCATAGAAAAAGCGTACAGCGTGAGGGCGCGGATTCCCATTTGCGCACAAGCTTCCACTACTGTGCGCACAGGTTCAACGCCTGCTTTATGACCAGCGATTCGGGGTAAGCCTCGGCGCTTGGCCCACCTTCCGTTACCATCCATGATAATGGCGATATGGCCAGGCAGACGTTCCCCATCAACAGCTAGCGCAAGCGAGCGGTCCGGATCTTTTTCACTGAGTAAGGCAAGAAGGTCCTGCATGCGGACAACTTTCTAGTTTACACCAGGTGGCTTTAGAAACGCGGCCCAAAGAAAGCAATTCCCAGGGCGGCAATGCCCAGAAAAGATCCAAAGGGCACTTCGTAAGTGGCCGCATCTTTCTTGGCAAAGAGGATAAGCAGCAATCCCAAAACAGAGCCAAGCATGGCCCCAGCCATTAAGCTGAACAGGGCGGGCATAAGCCCAAAGAATGCACCCAGCATGCCAACCATTTTTACGTCACCAAGGCCCATTCCTTCTTTATGCCGAATCTGGAAGTAAATGAATCTGGCTAACCAAAGCACTCCAGCGCAAAAAAGACCACTGAGCAGCGCTTCCAGTGGCGATCTTACCCAAGTTCTGGTTTCTGAGGGTAGGAAGAAGAATACGAAATAGGGAGGCAAGGCAACTTTGAACGCTAGTAGAAACCCAACCACTGCCCCGCCAATGGTGAATTCATCGGGCAGGATTCGTTCCTCAAAATCGGTAAAAATAAGGTCAATGCAAATGAAGGATAGCAGGATGAGTTTCAGCGCATCCCAGGAAGTACCGAAACGATACACTGCCAAAAAGAAGCAGGCCGCAGTGAGCAGCTCCACCAGCGGATAGCGGTAAGAAATCGGTTCGCTGCAGGATCGGCATTTTCCCTTCAGCAATAAAAAACTGAGAAGAGGGATGTTGTCGTACCAAGCAATGGTGGTTTCGCATTTTGGACAAAAGCTGCGCGGAGGATTGGCTGGCGTAAGGTCGTAAGGCAGGCGGAAGATGCAGACGTTCAGAAAACTGCCGATCAGCAGACCGAACAAGGCGGCTATGAGTGCTTCTGGTATCAAAGGAGCTCCTGGTATACCTTTACGGTCTGTGCGGCCATGTGTTGGGCCGTGAAGGCCTGCTTGACCCTTTCCCTGGCGTTGCTCGCCAACTGCAACGCTAGTGGCTTATCCATTTGTAAACGTTCCCAAGCCGCCCGGATCTCTATCGGATCATTTTCCACCAGCAGTCCGGTGACTTCGTGTTCCACCAGTTCTGGAATTCCACCGACGCGGCTGGCAATTACCGGAACCCCAGTGGCCATGGCCAACAGAATTGCCGATCCTAACCCTTCCTGCCTGCTGATGTATACAAAGCAATTGGCTGTTTGTAAGTCTTGTTCCAAATTGGTGGAAAAATTCACCTTGATTCCCGATGCCGCCAGCAGGTCTTGCCCTTTCTGCGGATCATCCGATGCTGGCGAAATAGCTCCTCCCGTATGATCGGAGTGCCAGGAGAAATCCTTTACCCCATCGTAAATTACACGAATCCGTGCTGTCGAAATACCAGCTTTTTCAAGTCCATGCGATACGTTGTTGGAGATAGCAACGAACATTTGGGGCTTGTTGTATTTCCAGGCAGAAAGAAAACTCTTTTTGATGGGAAACGCCACTCTTCGGGACACTACCAGCGGTTTCACCCCCAGCAAGGCACACCAAGTGTGGGAACGGGCATCGTGGGCATGAATCAAATGAAATTCGGGCCAGGTTTTACGCAACATGTCCACTCGGAAGGGCTTGCTGGCCGGGTAATGCTCTGCCAGTTGAGAATCTGCAGGCGACAGCAATGTATTTTCAATCCCCATTTGATTGAGTTGTTCAATAAGGCGCAGCACCTGCCATTGACCACCACGCATTTGCTTGCCGCAATCCAGGTGAAGAACACGCAGCAATCAGGACTCCCTGCCGGGCCGCATATTGCGAGCTTTGGCGAACTTAAGAAACTGGTAGAGTGCTCCCATCCAGGCAATGGCTAAACCTTCCATGCCATCAAGAAAACCACGTTGAAGAATGAAAGTACGAAAGAACGTCCACAGCGGATCTACCAACAAATGTCGCCACCCAATTTTACGATTGCTGGCCACAATTTCCTCCGCAGCCAGGGTGGTGTAACGGTCCATGGTCTTCAGGTGCTCTGAAAGTGATTGACAAGTGAAGTGCAAAATATTGGCATCGAGTCTGCCAACGGACCCATTCACCTGCACACTTTCATGGACGTATTTGCCCACCCATTTGGCCTTCTGGCGATTGTAAAGGCGCACTTTCCGATCAGGATGCCAACCGGAATGCAGGATCCATTTTCCCAGATACTGCGCCAAGCGAGGCATGGAGTAGGCATCAAACTGCGGGCCATTCTTTTTCAGGTGCCAGATTTCGGCTTCCAGAATTTCGCTCAACGCTTCGTCGGCATCCAGCGCCAGAATCCAATCGTTGGAGGCTTGTTCGGCGGCGTAATTCTTTTGGCCAGCGTAGCCCAGCCAGGGCTGTTCAATAACCCGCGCACCAAGTTTGGTTGCTATTTCCACAGTTCTATCGGAACTGCCGGAATCCACCACAACAATTTCATCCGCTGACCGTAAGCTTTCCATTGCCCGGGCAATATTGCGCTCTTCGTTATAGGTGATGATGGTGGCGGAAATCTTCATCTTGCAGCCAGGCCCTCGCGAATGGGTTGAATGCTGAAACAGACCAGAAAAATAATGGCTGCCAGTAATCCTAAGATGAGTCGGGGACGATCCATTGTCTGGGAATCATAAATGGCCGGACGCTTCCATCCAGTAAACAGAAAGAAGATCGCCCAGACAATCCAACCTTTCCAGAAATAGCCCATGGGAAGCAGCAGGAAGGCAAAGGTGCGCGATAGATACTTGAACCATCGGCTAAAGAACGAATAAAGAATGTGCCCCCCATCCAGTTGCCCAATGGGCAGTAGATTGAGTGCTGTGGCAAACATTCCGACCCAGGCGGCGCGGGCAATGGGGTGCAAGGAGATATCGGAAGGCTGCACTCCAGGGAAAAGAAAGTGTTCAAACAGGCTGAGCAAGGGCGGTGTGCCAAATACAATATCGCCCTGTTCGGCAAGGCCGGGGATGACTCTGGAATAAGCCACGCCAATGGCCAAAGCTGGAAGTATGAAAACGAAACCGGCCAGGGGACCCGCCACGCCGACATCGAAAAGCTGACGCATGGAATAGATAGGCGAACGCAGGCGGATGAACGCGCCGAACGTTCCAGTCAGACTGGGTGCGGGAAGAAAATAAGGAGGGCTGGCATCAATCCGATAGTAAACGCAGGTCAAATAATGACCCAGCTCATGGGCCAGCAAGATTGTGAGAAGGGTTAAGGAGAAGGGAAGTCCTAACAGCAGCAGTTTCGGGTTATGAAACACTTCCACAAAAAAACTCAAATCTGCTTCCAGGTCAAAAGCCGCCTGGTTAGACTCAAACTTTAAAGCCATGTTTGCGCCTACTGTGGAAGTGGTTAGAAACGTTAGAAAAAACAGAACCACCGCCCGGACTAACTGGCTGGCGGTGTGCCTCGGCCTGAATTCGGGATACACGTGGTGTTTCTATGGGCGCCTATTGCAGGCTTTGTAATTCTTTGCCGGGTTTGAAGCGGACGGCCTTACCCGGCGGGATGGCCACTTCGGCGCCAGTGCGTGGGTTGCGACCGATGCCTGTTTTGCGTGGGCGCACGTTGAAGATGCCGAACCCTCGTAATTCAATGC
>JAYWBH010000637.1:0-3639 GCA_043781815.1 Bryobacterales bacterium
CGATCGCACGCGGCCATTGAATCCATTCGCAAGCAGATTGAATCGCACACCACCATTCGCGAAAAGGTTTCCACATCGGTTGATCTGCCGCTGTCCCATGAATGCAAGCGAGTGCTTGCTTATGGCGCTGAAGAAGCAGAGCGGTTGAACCACAAGCATATTGGTACGGAACATTTGTTGCTTGGTTTGTTGCGAGAAGAAAAGTGTTTTGCTGCGGAAATTCTGCACGAACGCAGTTTGCGGTTAAGCCAGGTGCGCGATGAAATTGCCCGCTCCAGTTCGGAAAAAGTTTCCTCCAATCGTCCCAAGGAAAGTTCTCTACTCGGCGAATTCAGTCGCGACCTGACTCAGTGCGCGATTGACGGAACTCTCGATCCGCTGATCGGCCGGGACTACGAAACCGAACGAGTGGTGCAAATTTTGTGTCGCCGCACCAAAAATAATCCGGTGCTGATCGGCGAACCAGGCGTGGGCAAGACGGCCATTGTCGAAGGTTTAGCCCAACGAATTGCCGATGGCGATGTCCCCAGCTTTTTAGCCGATAAACGAATTCTGGCGCTGGACCTGTCCCTGATCGTGGCCGGTACCAAATATCGCGGACAGTTTGAAGAGCGGTTGAAGACCATCATGAAAGAGTTGATGGAAAATCAGAATGCCATTATCTTTATTGACGAATTGCATACTCTTGTAGGTGCCGGATCTGCAGAAGGATCGCTGGATGCCGCCAATATTCTGAAGCCTGCTTTAAGCCGCGGTGAGATTCAGTGCATTGGCGCAACCACGCCAGCCGAATTCCGCAAGTCCATTGAGAAAGATCGGTCATTGGAACGTCGTTTCCAGGCTGTGAAAGTTCCCCCTCCCAACGAAAAAGATGCCATTAAAATCATGTTCGGCATCAAGGAACGCTATGAGAAGTTCCACGCGGTTGCCTACATGGACGATGCCATTGAAAGCTCTGTATACACGTCCAGCCGCTTTATTCCCGATCGTTTCCTGCCAGACAAGGCCATTGATTTAATTGATGAAGCAGGCGCCAGGGTGAAGTTGCGTCAAACCACGCTGCCTACGGAAGTGGCCGATATTCAGAAGCGCATCAAGTTCATTGTGCATCGCATGGAAAACGCCATTCAAAACCACGAGTTTGAAAAGGCTCGTTTCTATTCGGATGAAGAGCGCAAAGAGCGCGAAAATCTGCGGCTGTTGCGAGACAAATACAACTTGGACGATACCTCAACGGGAATTGTCACCAAGGAAGACATTGAAGAAGTGGTGGCCCGCTGGACTGGCGTGCCCATGCAATCCATCAAAGAAGAAGAAGTCAAAAAGCTTCTGCGGATTGAAATCGAACTACACAAACGAATCATCAGCCAGGAAAAGGCCATCAGTGCCCTGGCCAGGGCCATTCGACGCAGCAGGGCTGGGTTGAAGTCCCCTAAGCGACCTTCTGGTTCCTTCCTGTTTCTGGGACCCACAGGCGTCGGCAAAACGGAAGTTGCCAGGGCATTGGCGGAATTTCTTTTCGGAAGTGAAAAGTCCCTGATTCGTTTCGACATGTCCGAATATATGGAAAAGCATTCGGTATCGAAGCTGATCGGTTCGCCTCCCGGCTATGTTGGATACGAGGAAGGCGGCCAGTTAACAGAGCGCGTCAAACGATCCCCTTATTCCATCATTTTGCTGGATGAAATTGAAAAGGCTCACCCCGATATTTACAACATTCTGTTGCAGGTATTTGAAGACGGCCAACTCACCGACGGCTTAGGCAATACGGTGGATTTCAAGAATACGATCATCATCATGACCTCGAATCTGGGAGCTCGATTTCTCGACAAGAAGTCGCAACTAGGCTTCCAGGGACCAGCGTCGTCAGGCCTGGGGCCAAAGATGGAAGATCAGGTGATGGGCGAAGTGAAGCGGGCATTTAATCCCGAATTCCTGAATCGCCTGGATGAAATTATTCTCTTCACCGCTCTTGGTGATGAGGAATTGGTGAAGATCATTGGGTTGCTGGTGGAACAGCTCAACATCAATCTTGCGGAAAAGCAGATTAAAATCAACCTCACCGAAGAAGCATCGCGCTACATTTTGGAAAAGACCTGCATGGATAGAAGCTACGGGGCCAGGCCGTTGCGCCGTGCACTGCAAAAGTACATTGAAGATCCGTTGTCGGAAGCCTTGATCCAAGGATCTTTGCCCAGGCCCGGTGAGTTTGAAGTGTACCTAAGCGATACCGGGATCTACTGCCGTCAATTGAACAAGCCGGAAGAGAATCTGGAGAATGTAGCAGCAGTAGTGGGTGCGGGCGGGACCGCCGTGGCAACCTACGAACCCACTGTGCTGTACGCATTCTAAACTCGCGCTATAAACACAAGTCGTAAAATTCAAATCAATAAATCGGGGATACCATCCCCGATTTTTTGCGTCTCAGTCCCTTTCTACTGGTACAACACCGCATTGAACAAGAGCTTCAAAGTCTGGTAACTTTGCGCCCTATATTGTGGCCTCATCCCAAATAAAATAACTCGACCCTTGCCCATCGGCAGGTCCAACAACGCTGATCGGCCAACCAAATATTTCTCCCCCAACAACCATCCCGATGCCAATATGCCCGACTTCCCATACGTCGCAACAACTCCCAGTGGCGATTCCCACGCCGGGCTGGCTTCAGACCAAATGGGTATCGTTGGTGGCAATCCATACGTCAGCGGACTGGATTTATCAAGCGTGACGTTGAGCAGAGATCCCGGACTGTAAAATTCCCGATTAGACAATCCCTTCAAACCGTTCTTCACTTCAATCCCCAACTTCGCCGCATATTCTGTGGAGTGGTTCAAGAATATAACCGTGCCTCCATCTTCCACAAACTTCTTCAAACTAGCTGCCCCTTTGGTCCCCAAGCCACCAATATAAGCGTCGGGCATGCTGCCTTTGCGATACCCATCGGCAATGGATGCTGCTGATTGATCGGGAAACAGAATCACGTCAAAATCCTTGCGCAGATCCTCATTTTGCAAATCTGTGATTCCAGCACTGCTGTACTTGAAACGGAACTGTTCCAAAATCCAACGCGTCCAACCCTCATCCATTTGCGGCACGTGACTCTTAAATACCGCTAGCCTAGGCTGCTTCAACAGCGTCGCCGTTGCACCAGTGGGACCAGTTTTCCCTGCATAAAAATCCCCGTTGCCTCGATCACGCCAAATCTGTTGGCCAGTGTTCCAGTTCTCATTTACCATCCGGTAACTATCCACGTTGGCACTGTTCAACCACCCCGCCCGTTGCGTCTCAGCGCGGAAATCGAAAGTGGTGGTCTTCGATGTTGAAGCCTTCAGCGGCGTGTTCCACTCCTTCACTGCAACACCCATTAACATGGGCAAAGTATGCGCGGTGACGTCGTAGGGCCGCTTCGGCGGACCTCCTGGATACATTCGCAAATCAGGATATTTCTGCTGCTCCAGCAACGTTTTGGCAAACGCCGAATAAGGCTGCTGCATACGAATCACAAAGTCGCCTTCTTCCACTTTCTGCCCATCCGATTCAAATGACGCAGTGGCTGTCTCCACTTCTACCTGCCCAAACGCCAACGTTTCCAGCATCTTTCTGGCAGAGCCCGGATCCATCTGTTTTTTGGAAATCACC
>JAYWBH010000638.1:0-10913 GCA_043781815.1 Bryobacterales bacterium
TGGCCATGCGTCAATTGGAACAACTGAGCAAGGAAAATCCATCCAGGCCCGAACCCATCGCTAGCCTCGGGTACCTGAACGCTGTAACCGATCCTAAAAGAGCTATGGACGCTATGTCTCAGGCCATCGAAATGGGGTATCGAAATCCCAGACTTTTCAAAGATTTTGCGGCACTGCAATTGGCGTCGGGGAATTTGGCGAAGTACGTTACTGCAGCCCGTCGGCAGTTGGAACTGGAGCCAGACGACGTGGAACAACGCCAACGGATAGCGGCGGTGCTGTTTCAAATGACCGATTACGCTCAGGCGCTAGTGGAGTTACAGAAGGTCAAATCTCCGCCACCGGAGTTGGCTGCGCGGCAATATTTGGGAATCGCCTATTGTGCAATTCAGTTGAATGATTGGCCGCTGGCGAAGAAAGCTTTAGAAGATCTTCGCCAGGTTTCGCGGAGTGCTGAAGAAAATGCTGCGGTAAACAAGATTGCGCAAGCGATTGAGATCGGCAGTCGTTAGTTACTTTGGAATGGAAACGACCATTCGGCCGGTAATGGGAATTTCACCAACTACGGCACGGGCAGCGGCGGTTTCACTCATCACAGTGGGGGAATAAGTGGTCAGGTAGGCGGCCACGTCGGGAAAACTTCGCAATAGATAAGGGTTGCCCAGCGAGATCAAAACCACCGGGTTACCTGTCTTGATAAAGCCTTGCAGCAACGCAGTGAAGTTTCCTGGAAGCACCGTGTCGCCGCGATAGGCAGCCACGGTGACAAACGCCGCAGTGACGATCACTTCGCAGGTTTTCGATTTTTCCAGAGCTTCATCGAGCGCGCCTTGCAACATAGTGGGATCGAGCAACACCTGGTATGCGGTGGGAGCAAGCTTGCCCATCTCCTCCATGAATTGAAAGCCCTGCTGCGTGAATCGTCGTTCGGCCAGGATATAGAAACAGGCATTGCCAGCATTGTGCAGGGGCACCAACTTTTCATTATTCTTGAGCAATGCGTTCTTGAACAAGGCAACCGCGTGGTTGGCCACTATCTGGGCCTTGGCGGCATCTTCAGGCTGATCCAGCACTCCTGCGGCCACCTCGGTGCTTACGTAGCGATTCTTGAACAGCCCCAACTGCACCTTAGCCGTGAGCAGCTTTTCGACACTTGCTTCAATGCGAGCTACGCTCAATCGCTTTGACTGGATGGCATTTTCCACGGCAAGAATCACCGCATCGGGATTCTTCGGCATCAACAAAATATCTACGCCAGCCTCAAGCGCTCTAACTGCTGCCTCGCCAGGTGAAAATAATTTGGACAATCCCTGCATGTCCATGGCATCGGTCGTGACCAGGCCTTGGAATTTCAGTTCGTCCTTCAGCAATTTGGTCATCACATTGTGTGAGACTGTGGCTGGAATTTCTTCTGGTTCAATGGCAGGAACGGCCATGTGCGCGGTCATGATGGAATCTACTTTGCTGGCAATGGCGGCGCGAAAGGGAACCAATTCCACCAAGTCCATTCGTTCCCGTGATGCGTCGATTCTGGCCATGCCCATATGGCTATCCACGGCAGTGTCGCCATGGCCGGGAAAGTGTTTGGCACACAGAAGAATGGGATTCGCCGGGTCGGAATGGGCGCCTTCAATGAACGCTGTCACGTGCGCCGCCACTTCATTGGGCTGCTGGCCGAAGGAGCGGATATTGATGATGGGGTTGTCGGGATTATTGTTCACGTCGGCAACTGGTGCAAAAATCCAATGGACTCCCAGCGCTCTTGCTTCTCTAGCGGTAGCGGCCCCCAGTTGCCAGGTGGCACCCAGATCATCTGCCGCATTGAACGCCATGTTATGTGGATATTTGGTGGTGTTTGAGACGCGCATGGAAGCACCGCGTTCAAAGTCCGCTCCGACGATCAAAGGCAGCCGTGACAACTTCTGCATGCTGTTCAGAAACGTAATCATTTCGTAAGGCTGAGCATTGCGCACGCCGGTTCGATCCACGTTGTTGATGACGATCAAACCGCCCACACCCAATTCCACTACTGCATGATGCAATCGTACAAATTCGGCTGACCTTCGGCGGGGAACTTCGCCATAGGACGTCGCAATAATTAATTGTGCAATTTTTTGTCGTAGAGTCAGATTACGGATGGTTGCTTTCGCTGCTGTCTTCGCGCTCACTGGTGCTACCGGAGCAGCTTGAACCGTTGTGCAGGCAACGACGAAAAGAAGTAAGAATCTGGCTGACACTTAAGAACTGGAACTGGCTGCTTTGGCCCGAGCTTTTGCTTGCACAGCGGGCGGCTTCTTTATTGTACGCCTCAAAAGTCGCGTTACAGAACGGGTCAAATGCGGCACTTCGTTGGTGTTCTTTTGAATCACCACATCAGCACCGGTGTTGTTTTCGGTAAGTCCCAAAGCTTCCACATGCCCCGACAGAAGAATAATTTGCATGGTGGCTTTTGCCTGACGAATTGCTTCAATAAAAGCCAGCCCATCCGTTTTCGGCAATCGATGATCGGTAATTACCAAGTCAAAATTTAGTTCAGGGTACTTATCCAAAGCAATTGCTGTGGACGTGGCTGTAGTCACTTCAAAGCCTAATTCGGTGAGGACGCTACGGCGAGCGGCCAATCCACTCTTGTTATCATCCACCATCAGGATGTGTTGTTTTTTAGCGGCAGTTGTTGGCAAGGATCGCATCGGGAACAGTCGAAGGTAACAGAGCTGTAACAGTAAAGTCAATGAGCTTCTATGCGACACAAAACGCATGGAAAAAAAGGCTTGACTTTGCGGGGTATGGAAGGCCTTATTCCACTTCGCGCGGTGCTGTATAACCTTGCTTGGCGATAACCGAATATTTCATTGGTTTGTTCTTTTCATCGGTGATCTTCAACGGTTCATTGGTTGCCGGATTCACTAACTCTACCTTCAACTTACGAAATTTTCCGTCCTTCGCCTGATTGGTGGATTGATAGCCCAACGAATATTGATTGCGCAAAGATTCGTGGATGCCGCGGAACACATTTCCCATCTCCCCCATGAAACGTGGGAAGAAAGCTTGGCCGCCAGTTTCCTTTGAAAAAGTTTTTAATTGATTGTCCGCCTGCAGGAAGTCCAGCCGGGCAATAGGGCCCATTCCACCGCGGGCATCGGCCATGTCCCGAGCCATTTGCAGAATGCTGATGGCGTAAATGGGAACGCTGGCCAGTTGCAGTTTCTTCCGTGTTTGATCAAAGGTCAGCTTACTAAAAGTGTCCCGTCCACTGGCAAACAGCACAATTGCTTTGCGACCTTCAATTTCAGCCATCCGGTCGGCTGTGTCGGTCAGTGCGTCATACATGTTGGATTCGGAGAATGCGGCAATTCTTAAACGCTGCATGGCCTCTTGTGCCTTGCGTTTGTCAGTAGAAAAGTCACTCAGAATTTCAGGACGAAGATCGTAGGCAACCACGGCAACAAAATCTTCTGGCTTCAATGTGGAAAGAAACGCGTACGTATAAGTTAGCGTTTCATACCAGCCCTGGCTCCAATAGGATTGGAACAAGTTGCTGAACTCAATCACCATGGCCACAGTCATGGGTGCTTCGCCCATGCCGAAATTCGAAACCTGTTGGGGCACGCCGTCTTCAATAATGCGGAAGTTGCCGCGAGGGATATTGGGAATAAATCGACCGTTCTTGTCCAGTACAGATACGTCTACAGTCACCGTATTTACGTCACTACGGAAAGTGGGTACGCCTTCAGGAAGTGCGCCGCCGCCCTGCTTTTTGTACTTGGACGGAATCTTTTCCGTTTCCGCTTCTGTAGCATCGCCGCTTCCGCTCTTCTTTTTGGGTCGCGATACGGTAGTGGACGATTCGGTTTTCGGTCCTTGCTGGCCCGATAATAATCCAAATCCAACAGCAGTGAGTGACAAAGCAAGTAGCAGACGGATAAACGGCTTCATGTTGTTTCCTTGGCTAAAACTATACCAGTTTGAATCTATGGCAGAACGTTAGGAATGTTAACTGGCAAACTCTATTTTTCCCGATTCTTGTTCATGTAAACCTGGAACTTGCGCTTGGCTCGTTCAATTTTCCAATCCTGATAGCCTTGCTGCGCTTTTTCCCAAAGTCCAGGCGCTTTCCGATAGCGTGCCGGTTGTTTTCCCATCTGCGTCTTCAAGAAAATATAACCCCACAACATACCTCCAAGATGCGCAAAATGACTGACGCCGCCACCGGAGTCGGTAATTGTGAGCAGAAACGCCATCCCTCCCAAAATCAGGCCCATGTACTTCGCCTTGATGGGGAAAATGAAATTGAAGTTTACAATGCGTTCCGGGTCCATCAGAACAAACGCCAGAATTAAACCATATATGGCCCCGCTTGCACCCAGTGTGCGGGAGTTCATGGAACCGAACAAGGCATTGGCAATCACCACGGTTATGCCTGCGCCAATTCCACAGAAGAAATAGTATTTCAGAAACTTTTTGGTGCCCCAGGCAAACTCCAGGTCAGAGCCAAAAGACCACAGCATCAGCATGTTGAAGATGATGTGCTGAAAGGTCAAATGCAAAAACATGTAGGTGACCAGTTGCCAAACCATCAGGAATTGAACAACCATCGCCGGTACTAAAAGAAAGGGGGCAAATATCTGGTCGAAGTGATAGGCTTGCGCCAGATAGAACAGCACGAACAGTACAGTATTAGAAATAATCAGCCACTTCACCGCGACGGGAAAGAACATTTGCGATTGCCCGCGTGGTGCGTACGGTCGTTCAGACAGTGCCATAAGCCAATTCCAGCATAGCGGAAAATCTGTATGCGACGTTTATTTTAATGCCTGCCTGGTGAAGAACGATGCCGCAAATGGTAGGCACCAATCTCTGAAACTGTGGCCAGAATTCCCCAGGATTGCCAATGCGCCAGTGGTCCGTTGGGGACAGGAAATTCACCGGCCCATCCTAAATCTGCACCGAGTCGCCAAATTGAAAATGAACCAGCCACTACTGCGAACGACGTGAGTAGAAAGCTCCCCACCCATTCCATTTCTTGTTGCCGAACTTTTGGATCCTCGAACGGTAGTGCCACCTGAACTTGATACTCCTATAAAAGTAAAGATGCAGTTCGGCGGGCGGGCGTTTCAAAGTGGCGGAAATTATTATTCGTTAGCAGTAGACCCGCCGTAGCGGTTGAGGGCCAAAGAGGCTGCTTCTAGTGCAATCGCCATAAACAGCCAAACTTGCCAGTGAGAAAATACGCCCGATGCAATGGCGAATCCTTGGGCCAAACTCAGGTCAGCAGCAAGTCGCCAGCAAGCCAAAGCGAACGCTAACAGAGCTGCCGGGGTAAGAAAAGCTGCGGCGATAAGGGCCAACTTTTTGTTCTTGCCCTTCACTTTCCGGATCTGAGAACCTCTGCCGAGGAACAGGCGTACCCTCATATTTTTTTGTAAAGAGCTTACAGTCTACCAGCAATTGAGTTACATTGTCTTGAGGTAGATTTCACTACCAAACAGACATAGTAAAGGGAGAGGCAGCCATCATTATGCGCAAACTCAACACCGCCATTATAGGCGCTGGATTCATGGGCCGAGTTCACACCGAAGGCGTCCGTCGATTGGGAAACGTGGAGGTTGTGGCAGTGGCTGGCAGTTCCGACGCCTCCGCCAAAAAGTTCGCCGATTCCATGGGGATCCCAAAATCCACTGGAGATTATCGAACGCTGTTGGATGATCCATCGCTGGACGCAGTGCACGTCCTAACCCCCAACGCCTTGCACCATCCCATGTCCATGGCTGCGCTCAGGGCAGGGAAGGCCGTACTTTGTGAAAAGCCATTGACGATGAGTTCAGCCGAAGCCAAAGAGATGCTAAAGCTGGCCGAAAAGAAAAATCTGGCTCATGCCGTTTGCCATAACCTGCGCTATTACCCGGTGGTGCAGCATGTTCGCCAATTGATTTTGAGCGGTGAACTGGGATCCATTCTTCACGTCCAGGGAACTTATTCGCAAGATTGGCTGCTGTACGACACCGATTTCAACTGGCGAATTGAAGCCAAATCGAATGGCGCACTGCGGGCGATGGGCGATATCGGTTCCCATTGGATGGACATGGTGCAGCACCTGACGGCCCTTCCCATTACTGCGGTCTGTGCCGACCTGGCCACGTTCCACAAAACTCGCAAGCGCCCTAAGGTAGCAATCCAAACCTTCGCCGGCAAGAAGTTGAAGCCATCGGACTATGAAGAGGTGCCCATCACCACCGATGACTATGGTGCCGTGCTTCTGCAACTGGGGGATTCCGCGCGGGGAGCTTTCACTGTGAGTCAAGTTGCCGCCGGCAATAAGAACAAATTCGTATTCGAAATTTATGGCACGAAAATGGGAGTGTCCTGGAATCAGGAACGGCCCGATGAACTATGGCTTGGCCGTCGTAACGAACCGAACATGGTGCTGATCAAAGATCCTTCGTTACTCAAGGGTCCCGCAGCCAGTTTTGCCGACCTGCCTGGCGGCCATAGCGAAGGGTATGACGATTCCCACAAACAACTCTACCGCCGCTTTTATGCCCGCGTAGCCGATGCCAATGCTCCCATTGACTACCCGACTTTTGAAGACGGTTTACGTGGTATGGTACTGCTGGAAAAGGTACTGCAAAGCGCCAAGAAGCGAGGCTGGGTCAACGTCTAACAGCTTGCCTTGATGGTGGGATGGGCATAAAGGCTTGTCCCACATTTTATTTATTTCCAAGCGCCGCTCTGTTAAAATTCAATTGTGTCCCGCTATATTTCAGTTCTCTCCCTTGTCTTGATGACTCTGTGTTTCTCCTGCAAGAAATCGCCACAGAATCCTGAAGCCGTCAAACAAGCTGTTATCGAACATTTATCCAAACGAGCCGACAACATGCTCGCTGCCATGGACGTTGACGTGAAATCGGTCAGCTTCCGTACAGACGGGGCTGATGCCATTGTCAGCTTCCGCCCCAAAGGTGCAACCGAAGGTGGCATGGATATGAACTACGAATTGGAAATGAAGGATGGCAAATGGGTGGTAAAGCCCAAGCCAGCCGTTCCGGGTGCTCCGCACACTGGCGTTAGCCCTGCACCTGGAACCGGAACAATGCCTCCAGGACATCCGGCCATGCCCGGTTCCTCCGTTCACCCTCAACAGAACTAAGTCAAGGAGACAAGCATGAAGCGCGTTGTAGTTTTAGGCGGTGGACCAGCAGGATCCATGGCCGCTGCGCGTCTTGCCGCCTCCGGTGTGGCGGTTACTTTGTTCGATGAAAAGCTGGCCTGGGAAAAACCTTGTGGCGGCGGCATCACCTACAAAGCCTATTCCCAATATTCATTCCTGCTGAACAACGACATTCCCAAACGATCTATTTCCTCCACTTGGCTGCACTCTCCAAAAGTCGGCGGAGTGCGGGTCGATCTGAATCAGCCCATCTTGATCTATTCCAGAAAAGCGCTCAACGGACTTCTGCTAGACAGAGCTGCATCCGCTGGTGCCCAAATTGAGCAGGACCGTATTGTGGGCATCGACAAGCAGGATGCGGGTTGGAGTATTCGCACCCGTCGCGGCAAGCTGGATGCGGATTACGTGGTAGTGGCAACCGGGGCCAGAAATAACTTGCAAGGCGTGGGCACTGCCTTTGCCCCTGCCGATACAATGACGGCCTTGGGCTACTATGTCCCCACTGATCGCGAAGCAATTGACATTCAATTTCTGAAGGATTTCGAAGGCTACATTTGGGTTTTCCCGCGTCCTGGTCATCTTTCTGTGGGCATCTGCGGCAAAGGGCAACCCGCGCAAGCCCTGCGCGCAATCCTTGAAGATTACATGCATCGTCACGATATCCCATTGAAGGACGCCGCCTTCTACGGTCACATGCTCCCGGCCCTGGAACATAATTCCTGGAAGAACAATCGCGTGGCTGGTGACCGTTGGATGGCCGTGGGTGACGCCGCAGGCTTCGTTGACCCCATCACGGGCGAAGGTATTTTTTACGCTATTCGCTCTGGCGATCTGGCTGGTGAAATCATCAGTCAGAATCTGCATGCCCCGGAATTGCATCCGGATATTTATCGCGAAACAATTGCCAAAGAATTCACCGAGGATCTGGCCTTTGGTTCCACTATTGCTAAGCGCGTTTACCTGGGCAATTTTTTGTTCGGTCCAAACCATTCGCGCATGGTGCAATTCTTACGTCGCAGTCCCACCTTTTCGGCCACCATGCAGGAAGTGTTCGCCGGCACGATTTCGTATTTCGATTTCCGCAAAAAGCTTCTTGATAATATAAACGGCTCACTTGCTGAAATCGGAATCAATTTTATATTGGGACGCCCATCGGCCCCATCAGTTGGAACATGAACCTAGAAAAATCGAAAGCCCTCCTTGCTCGCGCCAGCAAATTGATCCCAGGTGGCGTAAATTCTCCGGTCCGTGCCTTTCGCAGTGTGGGAGGAACTCCACCCTTCATCGCCAAAGCCAACGGGTCCATCCTCTACGATGTGGATGGCAATGAATACATCGATTTTGTCGGATCCTGGGGGCCCATGCTTCTTGGACATCGTCCACCAGAAGTGATTGCCGCTGTGATTGAAGCTCTTGAATCGGGCACCAGCTTTGGAGCTCCTACAGAAAAGGAAATCCTGTTGGCCGAAGAGCTGCAAGCCGCCGTTCCCTCCATGGAAATGATGCGCCTGGTTAGCTCCGGAACAGAAGCCACCATGTCCGCCGTCCGCGTGGCGCGTGGATTCACTGGCCGCGACCTCACCATTAAGTTCGAAGGCTGCTATCACGGCCACGTCGATTCCCTGTTGGTCAAAGCCGGTAGCGGCCTGGCCACTTTAGGAACACCCGATTCCGCCGGTGTTCCCAAAGCCTTCGCCGACACCACAATTTCTTTGCCCTACAATTCATTTGATGCCGTGGAGAAGGCCTTTGCCGATCATGGGAGCAAGATCGCTTCCATTATTTTGGAACCGGTTGTCGGGAATATGGGATGCGTTCTGCCCGCCCCTGGCTGGTTAGATATGCTTCGCGAAATCACAACCAGGCATGGGTCGCTGTTGATTTTCGATGAGGTGATGACCGGCTTCCGCGTAGCCCATGGCGGTGCGCAGCAGTTGTTCAACATCAAGCCCGACCTCAGCACGTTCGGCAAAATCATCGGCGGCGGATTGCCTATCGGCGCGTATGGCGGCAGCGTGGAAGTAATGTCTGCCGTCGCTCCTATAGGTAAGGTGTATCAAGCTGGAACGCTGTCTGGAAATCCGGTGGCGGTGAGCGCAGGGCTGGCTATGCTGCGCTATTTGCGTGCGCATTCCACGGAAGTTTACAGTCGACTGGAAATGCTGGGGGCTCGTTTAACAGCCAATCCCCCTGCGGGTATGACGGTGAATCGCGTAGGGTCTATGTTCACGTTCTTTTTCGCTGAGGGCCCGGTGACCAATTGGGATACTGCGAAGAGTTCCGATACGCAACGCTTCGCCAAGTACTTTCACCATATGTTGGAGCGAGGTATCTACATGGCACCTTCGCAATTTGAGGCAGGCTTTATTTCAACCACTCATAGTGAGGCGCAAATCGACAAGACTCGCGCCGCCGCTGCTGAGTTTTTTGACCTGCAGTAAGTAGACTGGCAAACTTACTGAAACTTACAGAAAGTTTTCCAGGCACTCGAAGGTATGAAAAAAGCCCGCTTGCGGGCTGGCAGGCAAAACTGCCTGCCCCACCCACACATCTCCCGGTCCAGTGAGAGTTTATGTAGTGGGCCAGGCGATTCCACCCAATGTCATATAGTTTTTTGGAAATTGGAATGAAAGTTCTCTAACAACCGGAGTTGCGTTTGTGGGGCAGGCGATTCCGCCTGCCAGCTCGCTTGCGAGCGAACTTTTCATTTCGATTTCCAAAAAACTAAATGATATTGGGCGATTCCTCCTGCCTTCTTCATTTCCTGCAAATGCTGAGACTATCCCACTTGCACCACCACTTGGCTCAATCCGGCCATAACAAAATCCTTACGCTGTTCGCTGCACCGATTCCCTTGTGGGAGGAGTCTATCTTGTCAGAAGGGAACAGAAAGACCTTCAAAGTAAAGGAGAAAGAAAATGCGCTACACCAACTTATTTGCGATCAGTGCCTTGACGGTGGTTCTGGGTGGAGGGCAAAGTCTCCTCGCCGCTGACGGGTTCTTCGGTCGCGGAGGCCACATTGAAATCAGATATGATAGCCGCGATCAGGGCCGTTATGAAAATTCCGACCTGCGACGTGACTACCGACGAGCCGAAGAATTACGAGCCGACATCAGCCGTGACCGCGCTCGCCTGGATTGCCACATCCGCGAAGGCCGTGAGTATCAGGCCGCAGATGATGCCCGGGACTTGGCTCGCGATCAGAGAATGCTCAATGAGCTGATGGCGCACATTGAACGGGATCGTAACGCACAGTATCGCGACTATCGCAATGAAAACCGTGACCGCGATTATCGCTCGAATGACAATCGCGACTACCGTAATAACGATAGAGCCAGGCAGTTCAACGGACAAGTTGGAAACGGCTATCGTCGGTAATTGAACCACATTGATGTTGACCCCTCAAGGCCCAGCGAAGTTTGCCGGGCCTTGAGGCTTGTTTGAATGAAGCATAAATCAGCGGCGTGAATTCCAAATTGGAATCAGCTTCCAACCTGAAAATCCAACGATCAAGATCAGAAATCCCAAACTTCCAACCACCACCCGACTCTTCAACGATTCAGGCAATTCCCTGGCATTCACCGGCAATTCAATCTTCCAACTCGCTTTGATGGTCATGTCTACCTTTGCATCAGAAAGTCGACGAGCCCGATTGTCCACGTCGATCCAGATCTTGCCCTCATCCGCTATCAGAACTTTCAACTCCCCTTCCGCCTGATAACTGGTTTCCCCAAGCATGGTTC
>JAYWBH010000639.1:0-10902 GCA_043781815.1 Bryobacterales bacterium
TGATTTTTTGGATTCATGCCGAACGGTTTGAAGTATGGCGCAGTTCCACGTAATCCTGCCACTTCACAAGCTTTCTTTTTCGATTGGGGAAAGTGTTTCCTGCTTTCGATAGTTCCGTCGCCGTAGCTTCAAGGCACACCAGGCGTGCGGCGGCAGATTCACTGTACATATCGTCCCAAAGTGCTTCGAATTCCTTGGCTAGCTTATTCCACCGAAAATGAAGATCGGTACAATTTGTAGCTCTATCCTGATTCTGGGCGATGATCGAATAGGCACTTAATCCAGCAGTTAGAAATGCAAGAACTGGACGAAGCCAGGGTAGGTATGGGGTAATCTCCAAACCATCTTTCAGGATGAAGGTGGCTAATGCTCCCGAAGAAAAGACCAGACTAAGCCAATTCGCCAATCTTTGGTACCAACGATATGTACCAGAAAGTTCAGCAAAGTAGTTGGCCCGAATCTCTGCGGACAACTGACCATCCCAAACTCGTTTTTGTTGTAATTGCGTAAGAGTAATGGTATCGCCCATAAGTTCACGAACTAAAGAAAATTTCGCCTATCCTTATTCTCCCATAGCCTGGGAATCCCGCGAATTTCATTGCCTCAAAGCGATCCTGAATAGATTATCATTGCTGCCTCACTAAAAAGGGAAAAGGGACATTCCTTAAGAATGTCCCTTCGCCATGTCGGCAGGATTTGACCCTGGATCTAAAATTAAATAGTCCCCTTCTAATCGGGGTTTTCATCATCATAGCATTTTTTCAGCAATCGACTTCGCTTGTAGAAATTGCAGCAAGTAATCTGGTCCACCAGCCTTCGAATCCGTGCCTGACATGTTGAAGCCGCCGAACGGATGTGCGCCCACCATGGCTCCGGTGCACTTTCGATTTAGATACAAATTGCCGACATGGAATTCCTGCGATGCTCGTTTTAACTTCCCAGCATTCAATGAATAGACCGCGCCAGTCAGGCCGAATTGTGTGTCATTGGCCATGGCCAATGCTTCGTCAAAATCTTTGGCTTTAGTAACGGCAAGCACTGGTCCGAAAATTTCTTCCTGAAAGATACGGGCTGAAGGAGCGATATCGGCAATCACTGTCGGCAACAAATACCAACCATCCCCGGGGGCCGTTCCGCCGCCAGTAATCACGCGCCCTTCCTTACGACCAATATCCATGTATTGCAGAATCGTTTTTTGTGCACCTTCGCTAATCACCGGACCCATATAGTTATCTGGATCTTCAGCCGGACCTTGCCGAATGGCTTCCACTTTGGGCTTCAGTTTTTCAAGGAATGCATCATATAATTTCTCACTGACAATAGCCCTGGAACAGGCCGAACACTTTTGCCCCTGGAATCCGAATGCCGATTGCAGAACGCCAGTTACCGCTGCGTCCAGATCCGCTTCTTCATCGACGATAATCGCGTCTTTCCCACCCATTTCCGCTACCACACGTCGAATCCAAATTTGGCCAGGTTGATGTTTCGCAGCCAGCTCGTTGATGCGCAAACCTACTTCACGCGAACCGGTGAAACTAACGAAGCGTGTCTTGGGATGGGTCACCAGCAGGTCGCCCACAACGGAACCGCTGCCAGTGCATAGAGCCACACAGCGGTCTGGGAATCCCGCTTCTAAAAGCAACTCAACAAATTTTGCGGCAATCGTCGGGGTTTCGCTGGATGGCTTAATCACCACAGTATTCCCAGCAACCAGGGCTGCAACGGCCATACCAACCATAATGGCCAGAGGGAAATTCCAAGGTGGAATGATGATGCCCACGCCTAAGGGATTGTAAACCAGCTTGCCGAATTCTCCAGGCATCTGCACCAAAGGTTCAGGGTTATTCCAGCGTAACATCTGTCGCGCATAATACTCGCAGAAGTCGATTGCTTCAGCCGTATCTGCTTCAGCTTCGTTCCAACTCTTGCCCGATTCCAAAATCAGCCAGGCATTGAATTCCTGTTTCCGTTGACGAAGCAGTGCGGCTACCCCAGCTACCAGTTGGACGCGCTGATCCA
Source organism: Bryobacterales bacterium (assembly GCA_043781815.1). Taxonomy (GTDB): domain Bacteria; phylum Acidobacteriota; class Terriglobia; order Bryobacterales; family Bryobacteraceae; genus JANXSF01. Next base: position 2,020 of record JAYWBH010000639.1, read on the forward strand.
CCGGAGTCTTGCTCCAAGTCGGGAAATAATGGAAGCAGTCTTCTACAGCTTGTTTGGCAAGTTCGGTGGAAGCCTTGTGATGCTTGCCGATGATTTCGTTTTTGTGGGAGGGGTTTGTGGAAACAAGCATGTCCCCCGTCTCAACGGAACGACCGGCGATCCACAATGGATAGTCGCGCCCCAATTCTCCGCGAACTTGGGTAAGGGCATCGTCCATTGACTGTCGATTCACAGCCTTTGAGAAGTCGCTGTAGGGCTCATTTTGAAAAGGCGGCAATGAAAGTCCCATGGGGTGGGCTCCGATTTTGATTTTGGTGATGGACAAGCCGGGAGGCAGCCCGTGTGGGATAGGCCTCCTGGCCTGTCCGCCTTGATTAGCTTTGCACCATACGACGACCGCGTTCAAACATCTCTGCAGCTTCATCGGCCATGGTGCGACCCTTATCGTACAAATCTCGTCCGCGATCCACCAGATCGCGACCCTGGGCTGTTAATTGATCGCCACCTTCCTCCGCTTTTTTGCGGATCAGACGGCGCGTTTCCTCGCCGCTTTGTGGCGCGTATAGAAGGGCAATGGCGGCGCCGATTGCGGCTCCTGTCAAGAACCATACTGCTTTAGTGGTGTCGTTTTCTCGCATATTTTCATTGTAGGACGATTTCTGCAATCGGCGGGAATATTCCAGACCAAGACTGTGATTCCAAAGTATGCGGACTTCGCTTCCTCTCTTTCTAATCAACTCCGTGTTGCTTTGTAGTGCAGCACAACCTACCCGTGTCAACCAGGCAGCACCGGAACTGCAGGGCGATCAGTGGATCAATAGCCAGTCCATCAATTTAAAGGCTCGCGCCGGAAAAGTGACTATCGTTCATTTTTGGACGTTCGATTGCATCAACTGCCGTCACAACTTACCTTCTTACCAAAGATGGGAAGAAAAGCTGGCAGGCAAAGATGTGGCTATCATCGGTGTACATACTCCAGAACTGCCACAGGAACGGGTGGCTGCTAACGTTGCAAAGAAAGTTGCAGAATACAAGATAACCTGGCCAGTGCTGCTTGATCCGGAAATGAAAAACTGGCGGAGTTGGAAGCAGGAGTTTTGGCCTGCGGTGTATCTGGTGGATAAGCAAGGGAAGATCCGCTACCGCTGGGATGGTGAACTCAACTACGGCGGCATGGACGGCGAAAAGAAAATGTTAGACCTGGTTGAAAAACTTTTGGCGGAGAACAACTAACCCCCTGTGCTGGGATCGAAGACTAACATCGCCGATTTTGAAGCAGTGGCCCTGCCCCATCTGAACGATATTTTTCGTACAGCTTCTGGACTGCTGCGCAATCGTACTGAGGCGGAAGACTTGTCTCAGGATGTCTACATGCACGCCTGGAAATCGTTTCATCGTTTTGAACCGGGGACCAATTGCCGCGCCTGGCTGTTTAAGATTTTGTTCCATCGGTTGCACCATCATCGGCGGAAGTGGTTTCAATTGAAGCTCACCAAAGAGGCCGATTTACTTGAGGACACCTTGCAATGGGAGCCTCCGGTGAAAGAGCAACTTTCCGATGAAGAGATTCTAGGCGCACTGGGTAAGCTTCCCGAAGATTATCGTGCCGTAGTGCTGCTGGCGGATGTGGAAGAGTTTTCGTACAAAGAGGTTGCAGCAACTTTGGATATTCCTATGGGAACCGTTATGAGCCGTCTAAGCCGCGCCCGTCGTTTACTGCGAGAGCAGTTGCGCGACACTGCCCAATCCTATGGCATTGGAAAGATTGTTGGAGGGGACGCATCATGAATGTTGTAAAGTTCCCGGGAAATCAGCAGTGTGTGAAGGTCCACGGCTATCTGGATTCTTACCTGAGTAATGAGTTATTAGTGGAAACGACGCACGATGTTTTAAGGCATCTGGAAAGCTGCACGGAATGCAGGCAGGCACTTGCGGATCGGCAGAAAGTTCGGGATGGCTTACGACGTGTAGTGTTAGCAGAGACATTGCCTATCGGGCTTGAAACCAGGATCAGCGCACAGCTTCGCGAGCAGACAGGCGCCAACATTCGTCGGGCTTGGTTCTTCACACCTTGGATATTAGCTGCCGCTTGTTTGATGTTGACCGTAGCCGTGTCAAGTACGGTCCATCGACAAAAAGCACTGGCTGCCTCGCAAATTCTGGCGCTGGGGCTTGGCGATCACATCACTTGCGCCATGGGTGGACACTATCCGCCGACGCCTCCCGATATGGCGACGGTTGCCGATGAAGACAACATGGGAGCGAAGTATGCGCTGCTTGTTCCAGCGGCACTGAAACAACTCAGCCAATTCCAATTGGTGGAAGGGCATCGTTGCCACGTGGGGGGGCGCACTTATCCGCACGTGATTCTTCGTCAAGGGGACATGTTGGTTTCACTCTCTCTGGTTGAAAGAAGAAACGGGGAAGCGTTTCCACAAGGCCTTTGGAACGGCGCTACAAAGATTGACGGGCAGAGCGTATTTCAAGGCCACCAGGAAAAATACTCCGTAGCGGGATTTGCCACAGCCAAGCATTTCGTCTTTGTGTCCAGCGCTTTGGATGAACAGTCGAACTTTGATTTAGCCCGTAGAATGGTGCCTGCTACAACTGAGATTCTAAGGCCGATTGAAGCTAGTCTGAGAAAACCGGTAACAATGGTGCTCGCATGGCTTGCCAGTGGAAGCTTTCAACCCGCAGCCGTTTCCCATCCGTAAAGACGGATACAAGGCCAAGCTGATCCGTGCGCAGCATCGCTGTACCCATCTGATGAAAGCGTTCCACAACGTCTGGATGCGGATGGTGAAAGCGGTTCTCAAGCCCTGCCGAAACGAGTGCGATTGTGGGATCCGTTTGTTCCAAAAAATAAGGTGTTGACGACGTTTTGCTGCCATGGTGCGGTACCTTCAACACATCTACCTGCTGCAGCACACCATCAACGGACAAACGCGCTTCCACCTGTTTTTCAATGTCCCCAGTAAGAAGAAATTTGCGTTCTCCAAATGCGATCTGGAAAGCCAGCGAGTCGTTGTTCTTCACCGTCGCTCCAGGTTCGTAGTCGGCGGTTGGCGCCAGAAACTGGATTAGCGCATCACCCCAATTCAATTGTTCCCCAGCGTTCTTGCGCAAAATAGTAACGCCCAAGGCGTTGGCCTTATCTCGCACAACTTGCCACGCTGGGACGTCGGGCATGGCACCCACCCACAATTCCTTCGGTCGAAAATTTTCAAGAATCGAAACAATGCCCCCGGAATGATCTTCATGTGCATGGGTCAGCACCACTACATCCAAATGCCGGATGGATCTACTCCAGAGATAGGGTGAAACCACATCTTCACCAATATCCAGGCGGGGCTTTGGCCGACCTTTGAACTGCGGAAAACCACCGGCATCCACCAGAATGGTTTTGCCTGCGGGCGTCACCAACAGCACGCTATCGCCCTGGCCAACGTCAATGGTGGTCATCTCCAACTGATGGGCAGCCAGTTGCGGTGGAAATGGATGACTCACTAATAGGACAAGGAAAACGCCAGCCAAAACACCTGCCATCCACTTGGTCCAATGACCGCGACGAATCATGCAGGCCAGCAATGTTAAGCTGCACACGCAAGCCAAGGCCAGCCATAACGGAGGCGTCGGAATGCGGAAGCTTGGTTCCCAACGAATGTGCCAGGCGGCCACGGCTTGAGAAAAATCAAGCAGCCAACGGGCCACTTTGGCCAACCAATGCCAGCCTGTGAACATGGCGGCAAAGCCAATGGGAACGGTCATGGTAAGCGCTGGGACAATCAAGATATTCGCGGTTAAGCCGGTGACAGACAGTCGATGAAAGTAAACCACCATAGGCACCGCCAATGCCACTTGAATCACAAAAGTCAAAGTGATGGTCTCCCAAATAGTCGCCAACAGCATCCCCACAACCACCAGGAACCGCTGAATATATCGCAACGGGATGGATGTCCAAATGGCGACGGTTTCGGCAATCAACCGCATCTCCAACCGGAATGCGGCAACGCGTGGCAACAAGCGAAGATCAATGTTGGGATCTGAAAAATTCTTCAATCCGAACTTGTAGGCATCGGTAGTTGCTTCCAGAGCAGGCACGCCAAACACGCCAATGGCAGCTACGCAAAGAAACGAAAGTTGGAAACTGGCTTCAAATAATTGGCGTGGATCGTAAAGTAAGAAGGGAATCATCACGCCTGCCAAGCAGTTCAACAAACGCGTTCTACGAAACACAAGCCCCGCGATAATGAACAGTGTGAAGCCACCTGCGCCACGAATTACGGGCGGTGTTGCGCCTGAAACCAAAGCGTAAGTCCATGCCACCACAAGTGTCAAACCCAACCTCCAATACTGTTTAACCATCGCCGCGCGCATCAATTCCAGTAAGACCCAAGTGAGCACAGTCAAGTGCATCCCTGAAATGACCAGCGCGTGATAAGTCCCTGTGCGACGAAAATAATCTGTCCAGACCTGTTCCACCTTTGCGGTTTCACCAAGTAAGATAGCCTGCATCATGGCCGATGCATAAACATCATTTGGATACAGCGATTCAATCCGATCCAATGCCATTTCCCGAATCCAATACAGCCAACTATAGTAAACGGTCCCGCAACCTTTTCCGAGAACTTTTACGGGCTCGGCGATTGGCGATGACGCGGTCCAGTAAATGTTCTGATTGGCCAGATAGCGTTCCAAATCGAAAGCCCCCGGATTTCCAAAGTTGTGCGGCTTGCGGACTCGGGCACCAGTTTCAATTCGTTCCCCATAGTGAAGTCGCGGCGGCTGTTGACCTTCGCGAACATTCAACGTGAGTCGCATTCGGGCACCGGGGGCCATTTCCAAAACCAAACGCTCCCGTCCATCGGAAAAGCTAGGCGGTTCCACCACACAGCCTTCAATCGTGATCACTTCATCGGCGTTGGAATCCATGGCGAAAGACGCTTTGGGACGATGTGCCAATTCCGTCCAGATTCCTAAAAAGAAAAATGCTGCAATGCCCGCCATCCGGGAAGCTCTTGCCAACCCACGCCAGAAGGCGAATAAACAGAGAAAGCCTAGCCAGAGGGTGACTGAAATTGCTTCTTTTGTTGAGAAATCAAACAAGTGTGAAGCAACAATTCCCAATCCCAGCAGGATAGCGGGCAACAGCAACGGTTCGCGCAAAGTTTTCGGCACATACTGTTAGTGGCTTTCTGGGGAAACTTCTCTCTATCCTAGTTAGATGCTTTTTCGTTTTGCGCTTTTGGGCACGTTGACAGCGCTAACAATCGTTTGCGGATGGGGGCAATCTGTCGGCGGCTATGTGCTTGATCCCTCGGGCGGGCTGATTCGTGGGGCCAAGATCGAACTGGAAGATCAGGGTCGTGGAGTGAAGCGCGCTGCAGAAAGCAATGCCAACGGTTACTATTCCATCTCTTCTTTGTCAGCGGCCACCTATGTTTTGCGTGTGAAAGCAGACGGCATGAATCCGTTGGAAATTCGAGAGCTGAAACTGGACGTGGGTAGCAGCCGACGTGTTGACTTGAACATGCCGTTAGGCGGTGTCTATGTTGTGATGGTTGTTCAAGCCGATGCCATTGGGCTGCGCCTTGAATCCGCCGAGGGTGGACGAACCATTGAACAATCTCGCATTGAATCGCTGCCGCTGAATCGGCGAGATTTTCTGCAACTTGCGCTGTTGTCCAGTGGAGTTGCCACGCCTGTCGAAAATTCAGAGCTGTCTTCACGGGGCAGCTTTTCCATGCATGCCTCAGGGGCTCGCGAAGAGTTCAACCAGTTTCTGATTGACGGAGTGGATAATAACGACCCATACAACAACCGTTACCTGCTACAGCCCACTGTGGAAACCATTCAGGAATTTCGCATTGCCACCAATAACTACAGTGCCGATCAGGGTCGTTCCGCCGGGGCACAAGTAAGCGTAGTTACGAAGCGCGGCACCAATCAATTTAGCGGTGAGTTGAATGAATACTTCCGCAATCGAGTCCTGGATGCGCGCAATTACTTTGAAGGTCCACAGACGGCGGCGTATGGACGCAACCAATATGGTGCCTCACTAGGTGGCCCCATCCAAACAGACAAGCTTTTCTTTTACGCAAATTTCGGAGGCTTAAACGAACGCAAGGGTTTCAGTCGATTGGGTTCTGTTCCATCCCTTGCCGAACGTACCGGTCAGATTGCCACCGCCATATTTGATCCATTCACTCGCAAGCCATTTCCCGGCAATGTGATTCCAGCATCACGCATTGACCCGCAGGCGCGTAATATTCTGGCGTTGTTTCCACAACCGAACCAGACGGCATTGGGCGCAAATCTGTTGAGTCAGCCGTTGTTGCGGGATAGCAGCGCGCAAGGCAGTGGGCGGTTGGATTGGCAGGCATCCAACAAGGACACGTTCTCATTGCGGTATAGCTATGGTCTGGATGATTTGCTGGAGCCTTACACGGAAGATTCCCGTAGTCTTCCTGGCTTTGGGGATCTGGTCCACAACACTGCTCATAACGCCATGGCCCAGCACACGCGAGTGTTCAGTCCGAATCTGATTTCCACCTTGCGACTTGGTTTCACACGCAGCTATCGCAGCGTGCTCACGGAAAGCAATCAAGTGGATGTGGGCAAACTTTGGGGCGTGAATTGGCTGAATGTAAAGCCCCGTGATTTTGGGTATCCGGCAGTGAATGTGGCCGGATATTCTGCTGCTGGCGACGCCAACGTATTGCCTCTCTACCGTCATACCAACACGTATCAGATCAGTGAAGGGATGGATTGGCTGAGTGGTAAACATCATCTTCGAATAGGTTTGGATTTACGAGAGTGGCAAGCTAACGCCATTTTGGATTACTTCTCAAGAGGGTCACTTTCTTTTTCAGGAGCTATTTCAGGAACAGGCATCAGCGATCTATTATTGGGGTTTCCATCCTTCGCCCTTCAGGCGCAATCAGATAATCCGCAAACTCTGCGTACCACCTACACAGCACCCTATCTACAAGATGATTGGAAGCTTTCTCGCCGACTTACGTTGAGCCTTGGCCTGCGCTACGAATATGCTTCGCCACCGAAAGATCCCTATGATCGAATGGCCGCATTGAACCCGGCAACGGGAAAGATTTCGCGAGTAGGAACTAACGGACTGCCACGCACCGTGATGCAGCCAGACCGCAACAACTGGGCGCCGCGCATTGGCTTGGCATGGAATCTTGACAACAAAACTGTGATCCGTTCCGGCTACGGCATCTACTACGATTCAGGAATGTTCGTCGTCAATTCATCGCAATATTTCAACCCCCCGTTTTTTCAAGTGCGTGTATTTTTTCCAACAGCCACTAGCTTGATCTCACTTACGAATCCATTCACGGGAGGCATTACACCGCCACCATCGCCGAATTCTGTAAGCCCCGATGCACGCACTTCCTACCTGCAACATTGGAGCTTCGCCATAGAGCGCAGCCTTGGTGCACTGACAACGTTCAACGTTTCCTACGTTGGTAGCAAGGGTACGGACCTGGTTCGATCTCGTGATTTGAATCAGCCCAGGCCCGGTCCGGGTGATGTGGCTTCACGCAGACCTAACCCTAACTTCAGCGGGATATTTTGGATTGAGACCGCAGGCAACTCCAACTACAATTCGTTGCAGATGAATTTGGATCGTCGCATGGGTCACGGGCTTTCGGTGCTTGCTGCCTATACCTACGCCAAATCGATTGATGGTGCGTCAGCTTTCCTAGGCACTGGCAGCGATAAAAACTTTCCGCAGGATAGTCAGAACATCCACGCCGAACGGGCGGCATCCAGCTTCGATATTCGTCATCGTATGACGGCGGCTCCGGTGTATCAATTGCCGTGGTTCAAGCGCACTGAATTCCGCGCGATCTTCACGGCGCAGACAGGACAGCCATTCACCCCGATTCTACGATTTGACAATTCCAACAGCGGCAATGCTGGTGGAGTGTTCGGCAGTGATCGACCCAATATCGTAAAGCCGCAGCGTGTTGATCCGCGCACGGCGGCGCAATGGTTTGACACTTCAGCCTTCGCTATTGCCCCGCAGTATCAGTTCGGAAATGCAGGTCGCAATGTGCTGCGCGCTCAAGGATTATTGCAATTGGATTGCGCACTGTCGAAAAAGTTTTTGTTAAGCGAGCGGATCAGTTTGGATGCAGCCGCGGAAGCCTTCAATCTTTTCAATCGAACCCAATTTGATGTGCCGGAGTTGTTCGCCGATCAGCCGACGACGTTTGGACGAGTGCTGTCATCAAAGGCCCCGCGACAGATTCAATTGGCGTTGCGTTTGCGTTGGGGAAGGTAGGTTTGAAGAAATATGGTTTCACCACATATCTTCTTGATGAAAGTGTCTTTTTGAAGTCGCACACCCAATGTCTCGTCAGCAATTGAGACACTCCAGCAACTCTATGCTAAACTAAAATTGCTTGCTTACAGACGCTTGCCCGTAAGTGCTTGTCTGTGAATTGAGTGCCCTTTTTGAGGAGTTCCTGGACAGGTGGCTGAGCGGTCAAAAGCAGCGGGCTGTAAACCCGCCGCCTTCGGGCTACGAAGGTTCGAATCCTTCCCTGTCCACCATTCATCTCCGGGTTGGTTTACCAGTCGGATAGGGCAAGTTTTAAGTTAACGGGCCGATGTAGCTCAGTTGGTAGAGCGCGTCCTTGGTAAGGACGAGGTCACCAGTTCAATCCTGGTCATCGGCTCCATAGTTTCCGCTTCAATCTACACAAGGTCGGGCAACCAGCCCGTAGACCTTAACATCGTAGGAGAACCCATGGCTAAGGAAAAATTTGATCGATCCAAACCGCACGTAAACATCGGCACCATCGGCCACATTGATCACGGCAAGACCACGCTGACGGCGGCGATCACCAAGACGCT
>JAYWBH010000640.1:0-10889 GCA_043781815.1 Bryobacterales bacterium
CACGGCGCGCGAGTTGACTCAGACAAAAATTGCGGCGGAACTGGAGATGGGGCAAGGGGACGTATCGAAGCTGGAACGGCGGACTGACATGTATGTGAGCACCCTCGCTGGTTACCTGCAGGCGGTCGGCGCGGAACTGGAGATTCGGGCGGTGTTTCCCGGCGGACATTCCGTTAAGATTACGCAGTTCTCCGATGAACCCCAGGCAATCCGATAAACTCACAAGGTGGCGGTTGATCATGCGTTCCTCCGCACCGTCACCACGGTGATGTCGTCGGTCTGGCCCCAAGCCTTGGCCGCTTGGGCTATCTCTTGCGCCGACTTCGTTGAGATCTCGCGTGTGCGGTCGAAGCCGAAGAGCTCGCGGTTTGTATTTTCCGCCTCCACCACGCCGTCGGATACGAACGTGAACCGCTCGCCCTGTATGACGGACTCCGCGTACTCCACTCCTGGCGCGATACCCAACGGCAATCCCGCCTCCACCTCAACTTCACGCCCGTCGCAATATGGTGCGGGATGTCCGGCGTTGGCGATTGTCACTCTCCCGTCAAGATCGAAACGCGCGCAGCAACAGGTGACGAAGCCGCCCCCTGACCGGCCAGCAAGCCCGTCGTTCAACGCCGCCAGGATCCGCGCGGGCGAAGTCGACTTCTCGTTGCGCAGAATCCCAACCGCCACCGACACCAGCATCGCGGCTTTTAATCCCTTGCCGCTAACATCGCCGACAAGCACGATTCTGGCTCCTTCGGATGTTTTGAACGACTGATAGAAGTCCCCGCCTACCTCCGAAGCCGGAAGATAGACAGCCTCGACTCCGTCGTCGGCCGCCCCTGGCAACAGCAAAGCCTGCACCTCCGCCGCGGCGGACATTTCCTGTTGCAGCCGCGCCCGCTCCCGCTCGGTATCCGCCCGGCGCCGGCTCAGAATCAGGCCCATCGCGAAGAACAGCAGCAGGATCGGCGATCGGAGAACAATATAGGAGAGTTGCAGATTGTCATCCAGAGAGGAACGAAGGTTGGGGCCGAAGTTGAAAAGTCCGGAAAGATTTTGCAGGCCGTTAGTAGACAGATACGCTAAGAGCGTGAAATGGGTAAACCACTCGGATTTCGATGGTGTCCGGCCGCGCCAGCCCAGCAGGTAGTAAATCAGCGGCAGGGCCACCACGGTTACGGCACCCGTCAGGCTCCTCAGATGTTGGGAGTGAAATCGAATCCACTCCACATGAGATTCGAAGAGGAAAATATTGTAGACGCCTATATATATTCCCGCTACGATCCAAATCCATTTCGATGCGCGATTGCGGAAGATGGCGCTCAACAGAAACACCCAGCAGACGACCCAGACGGACTGAGAAATGTCATTGAGCCGGCCAACCGTCACGCGGCTGGCAAACGGCAACGCATTGGGGATCTGATACAGACGGTTACACATCGACGCGAGCAGCAGGAGACCGCACCATAAAAACTCCCGGTCCCCCGCACGAGTTAGCGCCAGCATGACAAAAAAGAGTCCCCCGAAACCAAGTCCGGCGATCAATACCCGCATCCAGAGCGACCGCTCCAAGCGGTTGAGACGGGCCGTGGTCAGTTTTAAGTCGATCGCTTCCGCCGTCCCAATCCACGAGACGCCAGCGGCGGGCGGACCAGACTGCACTCCGAAGCTGGCCAGCCACTCGCTGCTGCGGATCGCGATCACAATGGCCGGTTCACCTTTGGGTAGAGCGAAGCCCTCCAGCCGGGTAAAGTGCTGCCCCGCGATATCGTCCAAGCGTCCGCCGAAGGATCCGATTTTCACTCCGTTCGCGAACACCTCGTATGCCGGATAGCGCGGGCCGATGGCAATCGCCAGTGGCCGGTCCGTCGGCGGCAGTTGGAGACGAAAGCGATGCCAGGTATAACCATAGGCACCCTGCTGAATCGGCTGAGGCATGTTGACGCGGGTCCATGCGGAGTCGTCGTAACGGGGGTCGGCATATCGAAGGTCGTCGCCTGTCTGCTGGAGCCATACGCCATTGAGCGGAGTGGCTGTGTCGAGGTTCGTGACCTGGATGACTTGCGCGGGCAACGCCGCAGCTAGCAAAAGGAAAGGTAAGAGTCTCATGATACAGCCCTCCGTACAGTCACTACCGTGATGTCGTCGGTCTGGCCCCAGGCCTTGGCGGCTTCGGCGATTTCTTGCGCGGACTTTATTGAAATTTCGCGCGTTCGGTCGAAGCCGAACAGCTCGCGCTGCGCGTTCTCGGCTTCCACGACTCCATCGGAGACCAAGGTGATGCTCTCGCCGTGGCCAGTAGACTCCGCATACTCGGTATCGGCTACGATGCCCAACGGGAGTCCAGCTTCCACGGCGAACTCACGGCCGTCGACGTACGGCGCCGGATGTCCGGCGTTGGCTACGATCAGTTGTCCGTCGTTGCGCAGCAAAGCCGCGCAGCAGGTGACAAAGCCGCCGCCGGTTTGTCCGTGGAGTGCGGCATTCAGGTTCTTCAACAGCGGCCCGGGTGACCACCTCGCGGAATTGCGAATGGCGCCCAACGCGACGGAGGCCAGCATAGCGGCGCGGAGCCCCTTGCCGCTGACGTCACCTACAACAGTCAACTGGCCTTCCGGAGTCTGTCGGCAAAAATAGAAGTCGCCACCCACCTGTTTGGCCGGCAGGTACGCCACCTCCACCGTGGCCCAGGCCGCCACATCCAAAGTCGAAGAGGTGAGCAGCCGCTGCACTTCTTGCGCTGCCAACATCTCGTTTTGCAACTCGGCGCGGTCGAGAGAGATGCGACGGTAACGCGAGGCGATCATGACAAAGATCGCGATCACCGCCGGCGCGGAGACCCAGGCCTGGAAGTTGCGGGCGATAGCCACCGCTGTTTGGGGAAAGCCCGGCAGTTGGGCGATGGCGTTCGCCAGCCCCCCGGCCGTCCACAACAAACTTAAGCCCGCTAGCAATCGTTGCCCGGCGCCGGTGCGCCAATAGGGCCAAAATGCAACTGCCGGAGCCAGTGTCGTCACTATCTGCATGAGGAGTGCCCCCAAACTCAGAACAGGCATCCACTGCCGCTCGAGTTGCGGGAGATTGGCCACATCCAATAGGCCCAAAAATGTAAGGTTGGCAATACTAAAAACTCTGATCCAATAGAAGCTCCGCGGGAAGGTCTTGCCCGCCAAGGCAAAGAAAAAGAGGGGGAGGGTTGTCAAGAAAAGGCAGTTGAAGACGAGTTGCATCGCCAGGAAGAGTCCGAGAGGAAGGGTGCTAAACGGAGCGGTGAGCAGACGGAGCCCCGCAAGGGAAAGGCAGAGCACCCCAAACCACAAGAGTTCCTTGCGGCTTTGGTCCGCCCGGAACAGAATCAGTAGTACCAGGCCGGCAAAGAGCGTCAGTGTCCCGAAGACCAGAGCGGGTAAACGCTCGACCGTCGCGTGGACCAAACCGATCGCATTGCTTCCAGCGATGGATTCCCAGGTACCAGCCTGCAAATGAACTCCACTGGCGGAGCTCGGCCAACCCAGTTGCCGCCGCCGAAGCGTCAGCCTCACCTCACCCGAATGGGCAATGTCGACTGACAGGGGATCCAGATAGAACGCATTGTTCCGGGCGAAGCCCGTGCGGATGTCCCCGCTGACCGCAACCTTGGCTCCGTCAACGAACAGTTCCCACGCCCCCATCGCGCCGACGTTGATCTGCCATTGGGCCGTAGCGGGCAAAGACCGCAAGTCCAGACGGCAGCGCGTCCAAGTGTACCCGCCTCTGGTGGGAGGTAAATCCGTTTGCCAGTCCTGATCGTCAAAGTCCGGGCGCGCCCAGGCCGGATCGTCACCCACTTTGTGTACGCAGCCGGTGGCCTCGACAATCTGCGCGTCAAGCGCTTGAACCTGCAGCACCAGGAGCGCCAGCACAGCGGCAAGTTTAATATAGGTTGATGATATAGTCATTGATATATGCCATCCATATTGGTCCAACTCGATGAACCTCTCTTGAAGTCTCTCAACAAAGCCGCGCCGGCCGCTAAGCGCCAACGCGCGGAGTTCATCCGGCAAGCCATTAGGGATGCGATCCGCAAGCGGGAATACGAAGCGATTCGCGAGGCATATCTACGCCAGCCTGACACGCCCGGCGATGCCGATGATTGGGCCAACGCGGAGAAGTGGAAGGCATGAAGCAGTACGAGATCTGGTGGGCCAACCTGCCCAAGCCAGCCGGACGGCGGCCCGTGCTGTTGCTCAGCCGTGACGATGCCTATGGAGTTTTGAATAAGTTCGTGGCCGCCGAAATCACGGCCACCATTCGCCACATTCCGATTGAAGTGCCCCTGGGGAAGGTGGAAGGAATGCCCAGGCCCTGTGTAGTCAACTGCGATAACTTGCGCACCATTTCGAAGGTTCACCTGGTGAAGAAGATCTCCCAAATTTCGGCTCGTCGAATTCGCGAGGTGAAACGCGCCGTGGGCTACGCGCTGGCCTGGGAAGAGTTGATTGAAGGAAACGGGTAGGTAGATCATGCGTTCCTCCGCACTGTAACCACAGTGATGTCATCAGTCTGGCGCCAGGCCTTGGCGGCTTCGTTCTGCGGCCATGGCGTATACTGTTGATTATGGCGTTCGTCATTGATGAGGCTCATCTGCCCGCAATTTTGAGCGTTGGTCCCATGACCGACGAAGCGTTCGCACACCTCTGCGCCGAGCATTCCGATCTGAATCTGGAATTGTCCGCCCACGGGGAACTGATCATCATGCCGCAAACCTTCACCTGGACTGGAGCGCGGAACAACGAAATAAGCCGCCAGTTGGCCAACTGGGCCCGTCAAGACAAACGAGGCGTTGCGTTCGACTCGTCCACGGGATGGCTGTTGCCTAACACCGCACGGCGCTCGCCAGACGCGGCTTGGATCCTCAAGCAGCGCATCAAGGACCTGGATCCGGCCACTTTTAGTCAGTATTGGCCCGTATGCCCGAACTTTGTCATTGAGCTGCGATCGCAGACCGACCGAATTCGCGTGCTGCGCAACAAGCTGGAGGAGTGGCTTGCCAACGGCGCCCAACTGGCATGGCTGATTGATGCCGAGGCGCGGACGGTGGAAATCTATAGACCCGGGTTCGAAGCGGAGACGCGGTCCGGTGTTTCTTCCGTGGCGGGTGAAGGGCCGGTGGATGGATTCCTGCTGGACCTCGTACCGGTATGGGATCCGCTCGCCGACTAGCTTCACGCGATTCTCCGAACGGTTACCACCGTGATGTCGTCGTTCTGACCCCAGGCCTTAGCGGCGTCGGCGATCTCTTGCGCGGACTTGCCGCTGATGTCGCGAGTGCGGTCGAAGCCGAAGAGTTCGCGCTGAAACAGGCTCTCCACCTCAATCGTCTGCGCACCGCAAACCGTCGCCACAAGCGTCAAAAATAGTAGGACTCTCATTGGTTCCTCCGGACGGTCACTACGGTGATGTCGTCGTGCTGGCGCGTTACGAAACGGACTGGCTGCCGTGCGGTAAAATAAAGGGTATGGACAAGACCGTTCGCATATTCAACAGCCTTGAAGAGGCCGATGCGGCGGATGCTCTGACCAGAAGCCAGATGACTCCACAGCAGCGCGTCGACATATTCTTCGCAATCAAAAAAAGGTCGTGTTCTGATGCCACTAACCAAGGACTTGCGCGAATTTGTCGAGTGCTTGAACGCGAACCGGATTGAGTAAAACAAAGTTGAGTACATGATAGTCGGCGCCCTAGCCGTCTCCTGGCATGGATTCCCCCGATATTCAGCAGATATTGATTTTTTCCTCCGCTCAAACCGAATCAATGCGGAGCGTGTGCTGCAATCCATACGGCAATTCGGGTTCGCCAGTTTGGATATTACCATCAAGGATTTACTCACCCCCGGAAGAGTAATCCAACTTGGGCATGAACCCAATCGCATTGATTTGATCTCCGCTATCTCTGGTGTGGAGTTTGAAGAAGCGTGGCCCACCCGCGTGCGGGGCCATCTGGATGGTATCGATGTAAACTTCATTGGACGCGATGAGTTACTGCGCAATAAGGCATCAACCGGACGAACAAAAGACCGCATTGATTTGGAAGAGTTGCTGAAGCAGAACCCGAAAAAATAGTTCATCGCTCTTCTATCCTCCGCACCGTTACCACGGTGATGTCATCGGTCTGGCCCCAGGCCTTGGCGGCTTCGGCAATCTCTTGCGCGGACTGGCCGCTGATCTCGCGGGTCCGGTCGAAACCGAAGAGTTCGCGGTTCGCGTTCTCCGCCTCGACCACTCCATCGGAGACCAGAACCAGTTGCTCCCCTGGAGCCAACTGTTCTGCCGCCTCTTCAAAGACCGCTTCCAAAGTTATCCCCAAGGGAAGGCCTGGGGGGACAGCCAATTCAACAGCTTTTCGATGGGGACCAGTCACGAAGGGAGGAGGGTTACCAGCGCTGGCGATGGTCACGCGGCCATCGGGATCGAGCCGCACGACGGAGCAAGTGACAAATCCGCCAGACCGGCGTTGCACCAGCGAACCGTTCATCTCTGAAAGCAACCCGGCTGGTGTGGAAGAGTGCCGGTTCCGCAATGCGCCCAGAGCCAGGGCCACCACCATTGCGGCTTGTAGCCCTTTGCCGCTTACGTCACCGGCCACCACCAACATGGCTCCATCGTCCGCCGCGATCAACTCATAGAAATCGCCGCCAACTTCGAGCGCGGGCTGATACACCGCTTCGGCAAGGTATCCGGCTTGGTCCAGAGTGTTGGTCGATAGGAGCGAGGATTGAACGGCGCGGGCCGAATCCATCTCTGCCGCAAGGCGGTCGCGTTCGGCACGCTGGAGTTTCAACCGCTCTAAGTATTGGGCTGACATCCACAGCGAGAGCAGCAGATAAGCCAGTGGCGTAAGGGGAATCAAAAAGCCTTGCCAATTGATCTGAAGTACAGTGCCTCTTCCTAAAATGGAATTGCCCCAGTTAGCAATTAGACTGATGATGCTTGCCAGCAGAATCAGTGCGGCTGGGCCACGATAGAGGCCTTGCCAAAGACGCATGGCGGATAAGATAAGAAGCAGCGGATAAACCAGCAAAATCGCCGCATTGGGGTGCTCTATCCAATTGCCGCCGGGATCCAGATTCCGCGCCAGCATGAGCCCACAGTCGATCGCGGCCCAGACTGGGACCAAATAGAACCAGGGGCGGCGCGGTAGGTCCAAGACCTGGAGTGAAGCGATATAAAAGGCGTTCCAGCCGGCGGAGGTCAGCAGCATCAGCGCCACCATCCAGTTGACACTCATCGGCGAGGGGTGGCTGGATAAATACGAATACACGCACCATCCGCCACCCCAAGAGACAAGAAAGAGCCCGATCCAGCGAAGGTCGCGGCGCCAAACCAGGAGCAGGTAGAGTCCCAAGGCGACTTGCGCCACAGAAAGGATCAGGCGCGGATAGATGGAATCAGCAGCTTGCCGCCAGGTGTGATCGAGCGCCGCCTCTGCCATGGCTGGTGATGCCAACCGGTAAGGACCAACATCCGCAAAGGGACTCGACCACCAGAGCTTGGTCTCCCAGCAACGCAAAGCAATCGTGACTCTGCCAGCGGGAAGCCCACCCGCAAGGCGGAAGGAACGCGGCTGATAGACCTCGACATTGCGGCTGCCAAAACCAGGAGTGGTACCTGCAAGCTGACCGTTTACGAAAACTTCGACGCTGGCGGCCACGCGGCCCAGCACCAGGGTCGCTTCAGGCAGAGGCGCGTCCAGCACCACAGTTTTGCGCAGCCAGAAGATACCGCTGGCCGGATGGGCGGCCCAGGGGAGTTGGACGTCGACCCAAACTTTATCTGAGTCTGATGTTTCCGGCAGTGCGAAGGAGGGGGAGTCCTGCCTGGTCATCCGCCAAGGGCCTTCGAGCGGAACTTGCGCTCTGAGCGAGGCAGCGATAAATAGAAAGAATACGTATTTCAAGATCGTCTCCGCACCGTGACTTCGGTGATGTGTGTCAGCATGTACTGTTGTTCGTAGTATGATAGGACTATGGAAAACGTAGCTACCAGCGTGCGCATTGTCGGCGATGCCATCGGTACGCTATCCAAGCTGGCGTCGAAGCTGGGCCAATCGAAGGCCCAGGTTATTCGTCGCGCCCTTGAGGAGATGGAGGAGCGGGTCTTCTGGGCCGAAGTGACCGCAGCCTTTTCCCACGACGCCGAGGACCCCGAGGAGCAAGCTCGCCAGCGGGCGGAGATCGCTGTTTGGGAACGAGCATCGGCGACCGATTTACCGGATGAAAAGTGGTAATTGAACGGGGCCAAATCTTCTGGTGCGGACTCGATCCCGTCGAAGGCAATGAGCAAGGCGCGACTCGCCCGGTGGTGATCGTTTCGGCTGATTTGTACAACGCCACCCGGAGCCCCTTGACCGCAATTGTGCCTTTGACCCGGGCGCCCGCGAAGAACCCGCTCCATCTGACACTTTCTGCGGAGCAGACCGGGCTGGAGACGCCGTCCACTGCGTTGATCGACCATGCCCGCTTCATTGACCGTGGGCGATTGCGCGGAGTCGCTATCGGCAAGCTGCAGCCTTCGGCCATGGCCCTGGTCGACCGGAACCTGTCGCGTGTATTCGGACTTTCGTCTTAGACTGTTCATGGATTCCTCCGAACGGTGACAACGGTGATGTCATCGTTCTGACCCCAAGCCTTCGCCACTTCGGCAATTTCCTGCGCGGACTTGCCGCTGATTTCGCGGGTACTTTGCCCAACAAGTGGAAGAGCGAAAACAAAGATCAGTCCAAGACGACTAACACTTCGCCGTTTCAGCATGCCGCCCTCCAGATGAGGGATTCAAGGCATCCTGCCAGGGTTCCGCTGCCGGTGGGAAACGATATCCTGTGAGCATGAACACCAAAGCGCTGATTACGGTGGAACAGTTCGCGCAAATGCATTGTGCGGATACTGAAGACTACGAATTGGTGGAAGGGAAACTGATACCTCTGTCTAGCGGTACGTTCAGGCATGCTAAAATTCGCGGGCGTTTGGAGCGTTTGCTTAGCCGTTACTTCGACCAGAATCCAATCGGAGAGGCGTTCGGCGGAGTCGATTGCAGGGTCTCCGATGACAAAATCCGCCGTCCCGATCTTTCCGTTTTCCTCGCTGATCGTTTGCGGCTCATTGATCTGGATAAAATCCCAGCTCCCTTTGCCCCTGATATTGCAATCGAAGTGCTGTCTCCGTCCGAAGGCGTAATGGAAGTGCGCGGCAAAGTGCGTGAATATTTGAATGCTGGCAGCATAGAGGTCTGGCTTTTGGATCACGCCAACCGTGAAGTTCAGGTGCACACCTCTGGCGGGATTCGCGTACTGCAAAGCACCGATGCTTTGGAGACCCCGGTTCTTCCAGGATTCAAGGCGACCGTTTCCGATCTTGGAATGAATCTTTAGTTCCGATTCCCTTCCCTTCTGATCGTGACTACAGTGATATCGTCGTTCTGACCACACGCGTTGGTGAACTCGGCGATCTTTTGCACGGCATTTCAAGGTCCTGCAACAACGCGTTACACTAAAATTATGTCGTTCGCAATCGATCAGGAACATCTGCCCGCCGTCCTCACTTCCCATCCGATGACGGACGACGAGTTCGCTGCTTTGTGCTCGGAACATCCAGATTTGTTTTTTGAGATGACTGCCGAGGGGGAACTCATTGTCATGCCCGCTACCTTCTCGATACCCGGCCTTCGAAGTGCGGAGATTTTGATCCAACTCGGAACCTGGGCAAAACGCGATCGCCGCGGATTGGTGAGCGACTCGTCGACTGGCTTTGTGTTGCCCAACGGAGCGCGCCGTTCGCCCGACGCAGCCTGGACGTTGAAGTCCCGTGTTCAGCAACTGGATCCGGTGGAGCGGGAAGGCTTCTGGCATCTGTGTCCGGACTTCATCATTGAATTGCGATCTCCCAGTGACCGTCCTCGGGCAGTTCGCGAGAAGATGCAGGAATGGATCGACAACGGTGCTGCGCTGGCATGGTTGATTGAGCCGCGCGAACGCGCCGTAACGATCTACCGCCCCGGTCGCGATGCTGAAAAACTTGTTGGCATTGACTCGCTGCCAGGCGAAGGGCCGGTGGAAGGATTCGTCCTCGAACTGCCTGATGTTTGGGACCCGTTGCGAGACAACTAACATCAAGTATTCCTCCGCACCGTCACGACCGTAATGTCATCGTTCTGACCCCAGGCCTTGGCGGCATCGGCGATCTCCTGCGCCGACTTGCCGCTGATGTTGCGAGTGCGGTCGAAGCCGAACAGTTCCCGCTGTGTGTTCTCTGCTTCCACGACGCCGTCGGATACCAGGGTCAGTTGCTCTCCAGGCTGAAGGGACAATCGCGTCTCCGTCCAATCCACCCCTTCCACAACGCCCAACGGCAGGCCCGCTACAACGTCCACTTCGACGCCATCGCAGTAAGGTGCAGGATGTCCGGCGCTGGCTATCGTCAACTCTCCGCCCGGCAAATAACGAATGCAACAGCAAGTTACGAAGCCGCCTTGTCCGAGGAATGCTTCATTGAGTCCAGCCAGAATCTCAGCGGGAGAAGACGACTTCTCTCGCCGCAACGCGCCAATGGCAACCGAGACCAACATGGCAGCTTTCAAACCCTTGCCGCTGACGTCGCCCACCAGCGCAACGCGCGACCCATCGGCACGGTCCAGAACCTGATAGAAGTCCCCGCCCACTTCCGATGCCGGTTGGTAAACAGCGTCGATGACCGTCTCAGTGCCACCTTGCGCCGAGCCCGGCAGCATCAGCGACTGCACTTCAGCAGCCGCCGCCATTTCACGACCAAGGCGTTGGCGGTCACTGGCGAGTCGCGCTGAGCGCATGTTCATGAGCACGGCCATGGCGAAGGTGACCAGAAGCAAAGTGAGCAAGCGGATGGTTTG
>JAYWBH010000641.1:0-3624 GCA_043781815.1 Bryobacterales bacterium
GCCATGCAGAAGCTCAAAAAAGAGCTGCGTGCGGAAGTGGATGCAGGCACTATGGAAGTGCACATGACGGGTCGCGGTCTGGTGGTGACTCTTCAGCAAACAGCGTTCTTTCCATCCGCTGACGATACCGTTACGCCTAGCTCTTTTGAAAGCATCCGCAAAGTAGCCAAAATTATTGAAAGCCTCCCCAACCCAATCCGGCTTGAAGGACACACCGATTCCCAACCCATCCGTAACGGTCGATTTCATAGCAACTGGGAACTTTCTGCAGCCAGATCGATTTCCATGATGGATCTGATGGTGAACAGGTTCGATGTTCCTGAGGGGCGCATGGCCATTGCCGGATATTCCGATACGGTCCCCATTGCCTCCAATGAAACCGAAGAAGGACGGTCAAAGAATCGTCGGGTGGACATTGTGATTCTTTCAGCCACGGGAGTTCTGGATCAACCTACTCCTCAACCTACAACGGAAACACCTTCAAAGTGATACACTTAACGAACAGTTTTTAATCTAAGACCAAGAAAGATCGAACTAATAAGGATTGGACCTTGTGCCAGATCAACTTCTGCTTCGTGCACTTTTCCTGATTCTGCTGGCTGCCGCAGCCGCTTATCTGCGCCTTTTTCAACTTTCTGAGTTCTATTCCGCACTTGTTGGCACTGGTGTGGGGTTGGTACTCATCTTTATCGAAATGCGCGCCCGCCGGGTGTCTGCGCAACGGGCAGCAGGGGCCGTCATTGGTTGTTTGTTTGGCGTGCTCATTGCCTATCTGGCTACTGGAGTTTTGAATCAAGCCCTATCTTCAAGTCCCGATACAGCCAGCTTTTTGAAAGTCGGCTTGCTGTTATGGCTGGGATACATGGGCCTTGCCATTGGTGCCAGTAAAGGGTCTGAAATCAGTTTCCCGGCGTTGGGCTCGGGCAAAGCTGCACCGGGGAGTGTTGCGAATGGTCTGAAAATCCTCGACACCAGCGTCATTATTGATGGTCGCATCGCCGATATTGCTGAGACCTTTTTTCTGGAAGGGACGCTGATTATTCCGCAGTTCGTTCTGCGTGAGTTGCAAACCGTTGCCGATTCTGCCGATTCCCTGAAGCGTAATCGTGGTCGCCGTGGTTTGGATATTCTACAGAAAATTCAAAAGATGCCACAGTTGCACGTTGAAATTGTGGAGCAGGATTTCCCCAACGTCAAGGAAGTGGATCTGAAGTTAATTGAATTGGCCAAGCTGATGCAAGCCAAGATTGTCACCAATGACTTCAACCTGAATAAGGTGGCCCAACTGCATGGGGTTATCGTTTTAAATATTAATGAGCTGGCTAACGCACTGAAGCCCGTGGTGCTTCCCGGTGAATTCATGCGGGTCTTCATTTTGAAAGAAGGCAAGGAATACAGCCAGGGTGTTGCTTATTTAGACGATGGAACCATGGTTGTGGTGGACAATGCCCGCAAGATGATTTCCAAAACCATTGAAATTTCGGTGACCAGCGTGCTGCAAACTACCGCCGGAAAAATGATCTTCGGCAAGTTTGATGACCGCATGCACGCGGTGATTGAAAAGCCTGTTCTGGATAAATCACCTGCTTTGGAACGAGTATTAGAAAAGCCCAGAGAGCAAGCCAGCGCCGCCAGTGGGCATAGTTCACTCTAGCCTTGTACAATAAAACATACCGAAAGTCGAAAAGCGAATGAAAGTCGCCGTCATTTTACCAGCCGCGGGTTTGGGAACCCGCATGACCAAGGGTCAAACAGAAAAACCGGGTTCTGGTCGCAAGCAATTTTTGTTGCTTGATGGCGAACCGATTTTGCTGCACACAATCCGCAAATTTTCCCAATCTCCGCTAGTTTCTGAAATTGTGGTGGCCCTCCGTGGGGACGATATTGCCTGGGTCCAAGACTTGGTGGATAAGGAAGCCCCGAGTAAGCCCGTGCGACTTGTCGTTGGTGGCGATTCGCGCCAGCAATCGGTGGAAAATTCCCTGGCCGCCATTGATCCTGAGACGGATTTAGTAGCGGTGCACGATGCTGTCCGTCCCTTTGTGACGCTGGAGCAAATTGCTGCGGTCATCCGGGAAGCTGCCGAACATGGTGCCGCGATCCTTGGCATTGTACCTGTCGATACCGTGAAGCAGGTGCAGCGCAATGTGGTCCGCGCCACCATTCCGCGCGAAAAGTTGGTGTTGGCGCAAACTCCACAAGTCTTCCGTTTCGCCTTGCTGCGGGAAGCTTACCTGAAGGCTGGTGACGATAGCTTTGCCGGTACCGACGAAGCGAGTTTGGTGGAACGCCTGGACAAAGTGGAAGTACACGTAGTGGCTGGGTCAGACCGCAACATCAAGATCACCAAACCATCGGACCTGGAACTGGCACAGCTTTTTCTCAATCAGGAAAAGGCTCTGAAGTCCCCCGCATGAGCAGTCTGCGCATCGGCCAAGGTTGGGACAATCACCGCACCAAGCAAGGCCGCCCGCTGGTTCTGGGTGGCGTTACCATCCCTTGCGAATTTGGTTTGGATGGCCATTCCGACGCCGACATTCTGCTTCACGCCGTTACTGACGCCATTCTTGGGGCGCTGGCCTTGGGCGATATCGGCATGCACTTCCCCGATACTGATCCGCAATGGAAAGGGGCATCCAGTGACCGTTTTCTGCGTCACGCCGTAAAGCTGGCCAGCGAGCTTGGTTATCAGTTGATCAACGTGGATTCCACCATCGTTCTTCAACGTCCCAAGCTAGGCGAATATCGGGCGAAGATTCGGGAAAGCTTAGCGCAGATCCTGGACCTGCCCCTGGATTCAGTATCCATCAAGTTCAAAACTGCTGAAAAAGTAGGTCCGGTTGGCGAAGGATTATCGGCGGAAGCCCAAGCGATTTGTTTGCTCGAAAAAAGTTGAAACTATAAGCGAGCGAAAGCGTTCATAATTATAAGCAGCGCTATGTTTACACGTCACACACTTGCTTTGTTCGGCCTGTTGGCCTTTGCCTCATCGGCACATGCGCAGTACAACTACTCAAAAGATATTTCCCGTATCTTTCAAGCCAAATGCCAGCAGTGCCATCGTGAAGGGGATGTAGCTCCATTTGCGTTGGATTCCTATGCCACCGCTGTCGCCTGGTCAGAAGACATTAAGAACGCCGTTTCTCAGAAGCGGATGCCACCATGGAAGCCAGTGGACGGCTACAACTCTTTCCGGGATGCCTGGGGTCTGAATGACGAAGAGCGCAGCATGATCGTCAATTGGGTGGATGCCGGTATGCCTGAAGGGGACGCCGCCGATCTGCCCGAACCTCTTCCCAATACCGGGGAGTGGGCTCTTGGCGATCCAGACATGATCGTCAAAATGCCCATTGAGTTCGCCATTCCAGCTCGTAAAGATACCTATCGCTGTTTTGTAATTCCCACCAATCTGGCTGCAGATCAGTTTCTTAGCGCCATTCAATATTTACCGGGCAATCGGCAGGTGGTCCATCATGTGATTGCTTATGTGGATAAGACTGGGGCATCGGCCAAGTACGATGGCAAAGACGGCTCACCAGGATATGATTGCTTTGGTGGACCTGGGGATGGTGTTGCCGAAGACGCTACTTCCATGTTGGGGGGATGGGCTCCTGGAGTTCGTGC
>JAYWBH010000642.1:0-3612 GCA_043781815.1 Bryobacterales bacterium
CGTTTCAGCCATTGAATTCCCAACGATTGCAAGTCGTTTTCAGCGCACTCCACAGCAACCAAAGTTACCTTTGCCCCAGCTTCCACCAATCCACGAGCCTTGCGCAGACCCACCGGACCTGCCCCCACCACCAACACAGCAAGGCCTTCAATGTTCAAGAAAACAGGGTAATATACCATACGGATGCTATCCTGATCTTACATGGTTGACTCGAACGATAAACAGGAACAGCCCGAGAGCCCAGCTCCGTTGCTCCCCTATAGCCCCGAACCTGAGTTGCCATCCATTGTAATTGTTGGCCGTCCAAACGTAGGCAAGTCCACTTTATTCAATGCTATTTTAGGCAACCGTCGTTCCATTGTGGGCGATGAACCAGGCATCACACGCGACCGAATTGTCGGCGACGCCGCTTACGAATTCCGCAAGTATCAGTTGATTGATACCGGCGGCATCATCCCCAATGATGAAGAACTGATCCCCACCCAGATCCTGAAACAAGCACGGGTGGCCCTGGATAAAGCCGTCCACATCATTTTCCTGATTGATGGCCGCACAGAAATAACTTCTGCCGACCGTGACTTAGCCGTCATGCTGAAGCGCTTGGGCAAACCTGTGGCCTTGGCCGTTAACAAAATTGACAGCAACAAGAATGAAGGCTTACTGCATGGCTTTCATGAATTGGGCTTTGAAGATATCTTTCCTGTCTCTGCAGAACATCGCCAGGGCCTTGACGACTTACTAACTTGCGTCACGCAAAACATCCCTGTAACTGAGGATGAACCGCTTGGGCTGGATAAACATAAGCGCATTAAGGTGGCGATCATTGGCCGTCCCAACGTTGGCAAATCCACTCTGTTAAATGCTTTCACTGGAAGTGAACGATCCATTGTTTCACCCATTGCCGGCACCACTCGCGACACTGTCGATGAAAGTGTAGTGGAAGGTGGCGTGGAATTCATGTTCATGGATACCGCCGGTATTCGTCGCAAGGGCAAGACGAAAGAGATGGCTGAAAAGCTAAGCGTGATCATGGCGTTGCGCCATATCCGCATGGCTCACGTGGTGTTGATCATTGTCGATGCCAGTGAAGGCATGGTGGCGCTGGATGCAACCATCGCCGGGTATGCCCATGAAGAAGGCCGTGCAGTAATTATTGTGGCCAACAAGTGGGATGCCGTCGAAAATAAAACCCGAGCCAAGTTCGAAGAGGAAATTCGCGACGATCTGAAATTTCTGGAATACGCGCAGACAGCCTATATCAGCGCCAAACTGAATCGTGGTGTAAAGAAGCTTTTCAGCATGATTCAAATCGCCTACGATTCGGCTTCTTACCGAGTGGGCACTGGCGCCCTGAATCGCTTTGCGACATCACTGGTTTTAGAACCCGACGTGCGCATCAAGTACATCACCCAAGCGGGCATCCGCCCCCCGACGTTTGTTGTGTTCACGGATAAAAGGAACTCACTGCACTTTTCCGCTGAGCGAAATTTGGTGAATCGGATTCGAAGGGCATTTGGATTTAAGGGAACACCGATCAAGATACAGAGCCGCTATAACCCGAAGAAGAGGCGCTAGAAGTGCATTTCGTTGATTCGGTATTTAACCCTTACGACGAGGTCGCTGCTTTTCTGATATTGACCGAATAATCAACTTGCCTCTACCCTTCGCTGGCAACGGCGTCTTAGCCTGCGCAACCGCTGCCGCAATGAGTTCTTCCACTTCTGGGCGTGCCAAGGTCGCCGCATTCTCGATCCGGATAAAACGGTTCTGGCTGCCGCTTCCAAGCAGCAACTGATGCGGGTCAGGCAGCGTGGCACCGTAGTAGAACGACAGCCCAACGCCGCTCGCACCAGCTGCAATAGACACAATGCAATCGGTCGGCCGCTCAGTGGAGCAATAGCCAATCACGAAGAAATTGTAGTTGTCGTAGACCAGTTCGTTGGCGCTAGGCAAACGCTTGCGCATTGACTTACGAACCGCACGAATTAAAGCGACATTTGCCGAACCGAACTTGTTGATGAAGCCTTCAAGTTGCTCTTCGCTTGAGGCAACAACCGACGATGCAGCTTTTGGCGGGGTTTTTATGGACATAGCTTAGTGTAGGGCCGTTTCACGTGATCTACACAATCGCGAGGGTCCAGAATACAACCGCATTGGTGGGATGAAAGAGTTGTAAGATGAGACGGATCGGGATTTAATATACGTCATCAGCACGCGGGAGAGATAGAAACAAGAATGTCTGAACCGGACTATCTTCAGTCGGACCAAATGGATTCGCTTCATATGATGCTGAAGGATCTCCCTGAGAGTCCACGAGTTCTTCCTTTGAATTGCGAGATCCGTGGACATCCTTCCTTCTTCCCAGGTGGGCGTGGCTATAAGGGTCCCGCTTTCCCACAGTCGCCAATTATGTTCTTAGGACATAACTTCGACACCTGTTGCGGCTTTTACCGTTCGGTAAAGCGAGGAAACGAGGATCCTAAGATCAAAACTTGGGCAAACATCAGGAAGTATTTTCTTCCAACGGCCGACCTCAAGGAAGAGGAGTGTTTCTTCACCAACTTTTATCTCGGTGCGATAATTCCCGAGCCGATTGAGGAAACAAAGAAAAAGAAGACGAACAAAGAGAAGTTTGAATGCCCTAAGAACACTGGAGCGTTCCCAGGTTCAAAAAGCTATCGCGATGGGTGCATCGAGGCACTTCGTACTCAAGTGAAGATTGTTCGGCCGCGTGTCATCGCTCTTCTGGGACGCCATGTTCCGCCCAGGTTTCTAGAGGCTTATCCCAAGTGCGTAGAGGCGTTTCCCGATGACACGAGCTTTTGGAGCAGCGGTAAATTAGCTGACATTCAACTTAAACAACCACTCTCTGGATACCGACTTGAACTTCCAAATGACTTGCAGGTTCAAGTTATTTGCCTCGTTCACCCATCCAATCCAAGAAGCAACAAATCTCATTGTTACCAGGGTTCGATATTGGGTTCAGCAGTTAATGCATCGCGTGAATAGGCTTCGGAAGTTCCCGGAAAATTCAGATGGCAAGGAAGTTGCGAAACCAAAACGAAGACAATCTCACCAGCGATCCTGGACGTTAAGTTTTTGTCTAAGTTTTCGGACTAAGCAACTCTCAGCCAAGCTGGCCCTATTCGCGTCCACCCCATTCAATTGCTTCCGAATCCGGACTCGCTCCCTCTGTTGAAGGTAATTCACTAACGCAGCAGCAATCAAACCGCTACGCGTTAAGCCAAGGTCGCGGGCGACCTTGGCCGCGTGTGACATAAGCGAGTCGTCTATCGAGATAGTTATCTTCATACTCTCAGCGACACCATGACTACGGCAGCCCAATCCGTCCGCTCGATGAGAATGATCCCTGGTCATAAGTCCCGCCCAAACCCAACACCCCCGCTGCGCCCGATGCGCCTACCGAAGCCGCAGCGAATCGTAGAGTCGCCGTTGCCTGGCCGCCACCCACAATGTTGCCCACTAATACTGGAAGCACAGGCGTGCTAGGTGAAGCCGTGCCAATGGTGCCCCTGGTCACTCGAACATTGGTCAAAGTGGCCGCCCCTGGGCCTCCGGCATTCGTCAGCCGCACCGTCACCAAAACGTCAT
>JAYWBH010000643.1:0-28875 GCA_043781815.1 Bryobacterales bacterium
CCTTTCTGAAAGGGTGAAGGTCAGATTGAACATAGACGCGTTTAATGCGTTCAATGTGCAAGGCAACAACAATCCGAATACATCGGACGGTATCCAGTCTTTGCAGTCGTCTTACTGGACTCCGCGTCAGGTGCAGTTCTCAGCGCGTTTGTCTTTCTAAGGGGATAGTCGAAGTCTAAGTGTTAAAAAGGTGCGGCATTTTGTCGCACCTTTTTTATTTCGAATTGGCAACTCCATGAACTCCGTGGGCAGCGGAAGGCACATGGGAGGACTACCATTGAGGTAAATGAAGATGTACAATCCACCGCACCCCGGTGAGGTGCTCAGGCAACTGTGCCTTGAACCATTGAACTTGACTGTCACAGCGGCAGCGCGATCCCTAGGTGTAAGCCGGAAGGCTTTGTCTGGCATCGTCAATGGGCGAGTTGGTGTTAGCCCTCTGATGGCGTTTCGTTTCTCAATGGCTTTCGACACAAGCGCCGAAAGCTGGCTTAGCCAGCAAGGTTCAGTTTGACCTTTGGCAAGCGGAAAAGAATCGTAAGAATCTGCATGTAACAAGATTGTCCGCAGCATAATCTTGCCTCTCTCGACCTCCGAAGTTGTAGGAAACTCTGTTTTGTGGCATTAACCTGAATTCCGAAGTTGAGAGTTAAGTAGGACAGGCATCCTTGCCAATGCCACTTAGTTTTCCCGCATCCCTGTAGAATCTCCGGCCTTTGTTGGGATAACCTGTGGTTAAAAGACCGCTCCCTTGCGGTCGCGGCTCGGTAACTTACTGATGCTACAGAGCCGTGACCGCGAGGGAGCGGTTTTTCAAAAATCTGATAGGCTTCGCTCCAACACTTGAAGCTGTCCGATTGCGAAAACTAAGTGGCATTGGGCATCCTTGCCTGTTCCTTTTCAGGCCCTCGAAAATATCACACGGCGGCAGCATTCAGATGTAAGGACACACCAGGCCGGGAGGCCTATCCCACTAACTTCGGAATTCAGGATTAAGCCATGCACGCATAGTACGGGAATTCCAATGGCCAAGGTTCCCACGCGTTGGTCGACCAATCAATCCGTTATCTGCCCAACTGGCGAAGCATTTGAACTGCCGCCTGACGCACGGAAGGGTCCGCGTCCGCTGCTGCTTTTCGCAAATGCGAAAGTGCTCCTGCTACATCCCCACCAGTTGCTAGAGCCGACCCCAGACTCAAATGCGCCCGGCCCAATGCTGGCTGCATTCGCAACGCTTCGCGGTAATGTGAGATTGCAACTTTCGCTTGATCCTTGGCCATTAACAAATCTCCCAAAAGCAAATGCGCATCAATCATTGCGGGATCTGTTCGCAATGCTGCCTCCAACTCCCGCTGCGCTCCATCGAATTGACGCATCCGCCCCAGCAGCATTGCGTAGTTGTAGCGAGTGACCGCATCGTCGGGACGCAGCCGCAGCGAAAGGTCGAACTCATTGCGTGCATGCGTAAGCTCGCCGGCCGCAGCAAGAAGATTGGCCAGGTTTCCGTGTGCGTCAGCGTACTCCGGTTGAATGCGGATAGCCTCACGGAACGCAGCTTCCGCTTCAAGTTGCTTCCCCTGCCCGAACCAGATGATGCCAAGGTTGTTGTGCACCTCTGACTTATCCGGATCAATCGTGACTGCCTTCTGCAGAGCATTGACGGCATCCTGCTGCTTTCCTTGAGCCCGCAAGGCAAGCCCCAGTTCATGCCACGTGATTGCGTTATCGGGTGCAATGGCGGTCGCCTTTTGCAGAAATCCAACAGCCTCCGCATGCTTTCCTAACCTTCGTAATGCGGCTCCAAGTTTTTGCAGTGCGATGTTCGATTTCGGATTGCGCCGGACCGCGTCTTCATAAACCGGCACAGCCTTTGCCAATTGCCCGCTGTTGCGCAAGGCGTCGGCCAACTCCAAATAATATTCCGCGCGCTGGGGAGTATGTTTTGCAATCGCCGCCGTGAGTTGCTGAATGCCCGCATTCAAATTGCTTTTTTCAACCACCTGGGCAACAGCAAGATCCAGATCGTTCTCTGGCGTTTTTGGTAATGCATGAGGATAGTAGGGAACCACTGGGCCACGGTATGCGGTGGCATCGGTCTCGTGCCGTTCGGCCATCTCTGCCAGTAGATCTCCAGCAGGTTTGCGGCGTTGAATGTAGTGATCGGTCATCGCCACATGCACTACGTCTTCAGTGCGCCGTTTGGGCATGTGGCACGGTGTGCAACGGGTATCCGATGTATGTTTCGCAGCGGCCACCAGTTGATCCAAAGCGGCACTATGACACTGCCTGCATACTGCGGTGTAATGTTTTTCAGCCTGCGCGCCGCGAGGAACATCGTGGGGATTGTGGCAAGTGGTGCAAGTCAGTTTTTCTTTGCTTTGGAGGAAACAGGCTGACCGGCGAAGTCTATAAGCAGAACTCACAATCTCAAATTTGTCGTCATGGCCTTTGTTCGGGGCGTGATCGAAAGCCAACAGAAATGAACTCAATGGTTCACCTGGTCTATAGGAAAAAGGGCCGCGTCCATAGCGCTGCAGTGCGTTTGGCAGTGGGAAGCTGGTTGTTTCAAGATGGCATTGCATGCATACTTCCATGCTGCGCTCAGCTCCCAGGCGCGATGGATTCACGATTGCAGTCCTGATTTTATCCGCAGCCACGCCCGCTGTTTTCGCAAGCTGAACATGGTTGCGCCCAGGGCCGTGGCAGCGCTGGCAATCAATTCCTTCGGGCATTGCAGTGGGATAAACGGGCTCAGCGAAACGTTGCTGATTGACCGCCGGGATCTCTGGATACCCGTTGTGGCAGAACATGCAATCGTACCCCAATGCGCGGCGGAAGCCATCATGCGCAGGCTGATCGTAACCCGGATTCATGCCCCAGTAACCGCCTTTTTCGGTGTACCATGCAAGCGGCATTTCAATCAGCTTATTGGCCGCAGTCCGATTCACGTAAGCGCGAGCATGATTTCCAGAACCTAAAATGTAGTCCACCTGTTTCTCGATCACATTCACTTGCTTGCCATCAGCATCCACTTGGTGCCTGCGCTGATACATCTTGCCCTCGCGCTGAATCATCGTGAAATAGCTGTCCGACGGCTTATGGTAGAAGGGATTGTTTTTGGAGAAGTCTTCAATCGTTTTAGCGAACGAGGGGCGATAAAAGGAACGAGCCATCCCCGTTTTCTTGTAAGTATCGGCGACCTTTTGATGACACTCCGCGCACACATCGGCACTTACATAACCAACATCTTTCAGGGCCGCAGCATCAATTGTTGTGGTTGATTGAGGGGTGCTCTGGGCCAATAATAAGCAAGCCAAGCCTCCAAGAATGCCCAAAAATATAGTGGTGTGTTTGGGGAGGTACATAGGGCATCATTGTTGAAGGTCGTAGATTCGACCAAGAAACTCAGGCTCTTCGAGCGCCCCGGCCCAAGGAACGGCAACCGGGATGTATTCAATAATGGCCCCACGAGTGACTTCCCTAATCGTTCTGATGGAAGGCTTATTGGGGTGCATAAACACTCTTCCCCTGCCCCAAATACGCCTCATAGAAGTGTTGGTAAACCGTGTCGCACTTC
This sequence comes from Bryobacterales bacterium, assembly GCA_043781815.1. GTDB lineage: Bacteria > Acidobacteriota > Terriglobia > Bryobacterales > Bryobacteraceae > JANXSF01. Next base: position 3,578 of record JAYWBH010000643.1, read on the forward strand.
TGCTCGTACAGTTCCTTCGTGAACGTCCGTGGAAGCTTATCCAGCACGTCTTCGATCGTCGTCCGCACCATCGCCCTGGTCGTCTGCTGCTTGCGCCAGTCCAGCACCAGTTTTTCCTTCTTCAGCTTCTCCAATAGCGCTTTTGCCACCTTTTTCACATCCGCGACTTCCTTGCCCGAAAGGGCGATGTCGGGCTTTGTCAGCAAATCAAATACCACCAACTCCTCTTCGGTCAACTGCTCGGCGATGCCACGCTTCTCTTCCGCATCCAAGCGCTTTGCGAACCCTAGCAGCTTGTCAAAGAAGTCCTGGACATTAATCGCGCCGCTGTTATATTCGTCAATCATCTTCTGAAACTCTTGCAGGAAGTCGATCCTGGTCCGGTTCAGTTTCACCATCCGTGCCAACTTGAACGTCAATTTCGCTCTGAGCTTTTGTGCCTCAATGGGCTTGTGGCTTTTTTCGAATTTGTCACGCAGGGCGTCGAAGTCAATCTTGCTCAGATCAATGTATCGATCCGGATTCAGCACAGGCGGCATCTCGTAGCCCTTTGCATCCACCGACTCATTCAGCAGGGCTTCAATTTGCGCCATCACTTCGCTGATGTCCACAGGCGGGATCTCCGACCGAATCTTGTCGGCGATCACCCGGAATACCTTGCACACTGGCGAAAATTCGTTGGCAGCGGTGTCCGGCAGCAGTGACTTAAACAAACTGTCCACGTATCCCGCACGGCTTAAATAGCCCCGGCGAACGTCGTCGCTAACAGCAAAGGCGGCAACGGCGTCTTCCACCAGCTTCACTCGCTCAAAGCCCCTGGCCTCTTGAACCTTCGCCGGATTGACATTGCGCTCCATGCAGAAATCAGTGACGCCGGAAATGGTGTCCCGAAGTTGCGCCACCAGTGCTTCTTTCTTGCGAACTGGTGAGGCGTCCGATTCCTCTTCACCCCCTTCAGATGAAAGCCCCGTACCGTAGATCGCCAATGCCTTTTCCAGGTTGCGAAAAACGCCAACGTAGTCCACAATCAAGCCGTTCTTCTTCTCTCCCCAGACCCGGTTCGCCCGTGCAATGGTCTGCATCAGCGTATGGTTCTTCATCGGCTTATCCAAATAGATGGTTGAGCATGATGGCACATCGAACCCCGTGATCCACATGGCGCACACGAACGCAATTCGCAGCGGATTATCGGCATTCTTGAAATTCGTTTCCAGATCTTCCTTCACCATCCGCTTGCGATGCGTGCCGATGTCCAGGCCCTTTTGCTTGAACTCCTCAATCTCGTTCTGTGCCGAAGAAACCACGACGGCCATATCGGTTTCCTCGAAGTACTTAAGGCGTGCTTCAAGTTCCGGCCTGTCCATAGGATCGATCTTTGAATTGGGAGCAACAAGCTCCTTGCGCAACTTGGCGACGGCGATCTTCCAGTGCTTCTGCACCTTGTCGAAGGTGCGCACCGCAGTCGCCTTGTCCACCGAAATCACCATCGCCTTGGAAAGACGGCCCATGTAGTGAGCCACAATGTCTTCACCAATGCGGTCCAGGCGGTCGTCCCTGGTGATCAGATGGTATTCCCTGGCGAATTCCTTCTCCAGTTTGCGTTCTTGATCGTCGTCCAAGTCCGCTTGTTCGCAAATGTCGGCGATGTCGGCCGTCAGATTATCGTTGTTCAGTTGCAGTTCAGGAATGCGGTTCTCATAATAGAGCGGCACCGTGTTCTGGTCGTCCACCGATTCCTTGAAGTTGTAGATGGAAACATAATCGCCAAAAACTTCCTTAGTGCGCTCTTCACCAGCCATCAAAGGCGTTCCCGTAAAACCGATGAAGGCAGCGTTCGGCAATGCGCTACGCATATTGCTGGCGAAAATATCGTACTGGCTGCGGTGCGCTTCGTCGGTGATGACGATGATATCGGATCGGGTGGACAGGACCGGATACTTTTCGCCATGCTCCGTGTGGAACTTCTGGATCAGCGTGAAGACGTAGCGATGGTCTTCCTGATTCAGCATCCGCTTCAAGCTCTCGCCGCTATCAGCACGGACCTGCTTTTCGTCTTCGAGAACGCATCCCGTAGTCGCGAAGTTGCGGTAAATTTGGCCGTCTAAATCTTCACGATCGGTGATGATCACAAAGGTCCAGTTGCCGGGAACCGTTCGCAGCACCTTCTGCGAGAAGAAGACCATCGAATAGCTCTTGCCGGAACCCTGCGTGTGCCAGAAGACGCCCAGGCGTTTGGCGGCGGCCTTTTCTGACGTGCCACCCTGGTTCTGGCGCAGGCGTTCCACGGCAGTAATGGCATTGTTCACCCCATGAAACTGGTGATTCTTGGCCACCAGTTTGGTCAGGTCGCCCTTGCGCTCATCGAACAGCATGAAGTTCTCCACAAAATCCAACAGCTTGCGCTTTTCGCAAGTGCCCCGGATCATCGTGTCCAAACTGATCAGGCCGGATTCGTTTTCATCTGAAATTTTCTTCCATTCGGCAAAGTGTTCCATTCCCGCCGTCATGCTGCCGATTCGTGCTTTCGATCCGTTCGACAGGATCACGAAGGCGTTGTACCAGAACACCTGCGGAATCGTGTCCTTATAGTCGGAAAGGTTTTTCTCGTAGGCCAGTTCCAGCTTCTTGTGCGAAGCCTTCAGTTCAATGAACACCAGCGGAATGCCATTGACGAAGCCGACCAGATCGGCACGCTTCTTTCCGTAGTCCCCGGAAATCCATAGTTGCGAAGTCAGAAGGAAGTCGTTGTGGTCCGCTTCGGTCCAGTCGATCAGCTTGACGATCTCGACCGATTCTTCGTCCTCATCTGCCTTCTTGAACGACACCTTCACGCCGTCCTTCAGCATTCGGTAGACGGCCTGATTCGCCCTGGCGGCACTCATGGAGCTGCGATCCTTCGTCACTTCGTCGAAGGCCACTTCGATGGCGTGCGGTGATACGCCTGGATTCAGATGTTCCATGGCGGCATGGAGGCGAGTGGGCAGCACCACCCCGGCCATCGTTTCCCGGCCAAGCAACGACAGCGGCCCAAAATTTTCGTGATAGCAGTTCAGCGTCTCCCAACCCAATTCGGCGAAGAGGGCGATGGTTGGCTGCTCGACGGCAGCGTCTTCGGAATCGGGATTGAAGTAGCTCATTCGTCTTCCATTTGCTCGTCCTTGAACTCGATCGCCTTGATGGATTGGAGTTGCCGCTGAGTCTCATCGATCTCATTGGTGCAGATATCCCAAAGAAGATCTTGGTTCAAAGTGAAATATCCATGCACCAGCCGGTTACGTAAAGCAATCACCAGCCCCCAAGGCACTGTTGGATATTTCGATTTCAGAGATGGGGCAAGGCGCGACATAGTTTCTCCAAGAATTACGAGGCGCTGATACACGTAAGATTGTTCCAGAGGGCTGGCTAGGAACTGTTCGCGGTTGGTGCCGACCGTAAACTCACGCAGTTCCCGAAGAGCTTCCAACGCATCATCCAGGTAAGCGGATTCACGCCGCATACAAGACACGGGCGTCCCGCAACACAGCGCTTCGCACTCTCGGCTTTAGGGATTCTTTCGTGCCCATGTCCACTTTGCGTCCGAATAGTTGCGTCAACTCTTCTTCCAAACGGAAGAAATCCCAGCCGGGGTGAGCGTCGGGTGCGAAGTCCACAAGAATGTCGATGTCAGAATCAGGCCGCATCTCGCAGCGCGCCGCCGAACCAAACAACGATATTTCGCGGACATTGTAACGTCGGCAAATTTCGGCAAGTTGGTCCGCTGAGATCTCGATTGCAGGGGATATGGTCATGGCAGCTACCCGTATTATGCCACGCACACGCAGAGTCCAAGCATTAGCTAAACGGCATTATGTTACAAATTGGGGTTGAAATAGCTCATGCGTTTAGGGCGATGAACGAAAACCGCGCTGTTTGCGGCGAGTTGGCTCAGTATTGGTGTGATGAAAAGGTGTAAGATCAGGCTGACCCAGTTTTCTCACTGCAAGTCTAGCGTGGAAGGCGTCCTTACAGTCGCCCGACAATTACACCTCTCCGCCATCTAAGGGCGCCTGTATTTTGTCCAACCGAGGCCCACCTCAGTGAGGAGGACACTGCACGTGAAAGATAGATAATATCAAACCGGAGGGCGACATATGCCGATTATCTTTGCCGATATCGAGCGGCTCGAAAACGGTGCGAAGTTGCACACGGCTGACCTCCACGTCCATTCTTTTGGCGCTTCAGAAGACGTGACTGACGAGACCATGACGCCTGAGGCGATCATAGAGGCGGCAGTGCAACATCATGTTTCGCTTTTGTGCCTCACCGACCACAATTCAGCACTGAATACCCAACGCAGCATTGACTACGCGCTCGGGAAGTACGCAGGGCAGATCCTCGTCCTTGCTGGCGTCGAAATCACTACCTCGCATGGCCACCTCCTTGCTTACTTCGACCCGGATAAGGCCGATTCCGTCTCTACGCTGCTGGCTCGACTAGACCTTGTAGGTAAGCCTGGGGAAAGGGATACTCACACAAGGAAATCAATGGCGGATGTCATTGCAGAAGTGGAGCGATTACAAGGTGTTTGTATTGCCGCCCATATCGATAGGACAAAGACTGGCTTCGAGATGTTTGCAACGGGCTACCCCAACTGGAAAGCAGACATCATCACTTCGTCCGGTCTTTATGGCCTCGAGTTCGACGATCCATTGAACATCGTTTGGTTTTCACCCGAAGACAGTTGTCCCACCAATGGCGGCGAGCGGAGGAAATTGGTCGAGCGGCGGTCCAGAGCGTCGTCTACATCTGCGCGAGTTCGTCTAGCGTCAATTCAAAACTCGGATTCTCACTCGCTTCGTGCCTTTATGAATCACTGCAACCGCCAGCAACTGACACGGTACAAAATGGATGTACTGTCTTTTGATGGCTTCAAAACGGCTCTCCTTGATTCGTATGCCCGTGTCCGTGTGGAAGCAACCGTGCCGCCAGCGGTCCCTCGAATCCTGGGAATGCATGTCGTGGGCGGATTTTTAGATGGAGACACATATCATTTTAGCGATAATCTCAACTGTTTCATTGGGGGCAGGGGGCTGGTAAGTCAACGGCGCTTCGAAGTCTAGCGTACGGAATGGGAACAACTGATGATTTCGACCAATACGACAATTGCCCGGACACTGTCGTTATCTATTGCGAAGATGCCAATGGCATCCGATATAGATACGAACGGAGTCGAGGTGAAAATGTCCGGGTTCAATGTAAAGATGACAAGCTTGTTCAGGAAGTTGCGCCTGATTCGTTTCGGATCGAATTCTATGCGCAGAACGCTCTATCGGAAGTGGCGAAGGACCCGCATCAGAACGCTGGCCTTCTTCAGTTATTCCTCGACAAGCATATTATTCTGGGCGACCTCGTAAGCCGCGAAGAAGATCTCCTTTCAAGTCTGGATCACAACAGCGGAATCCTGAGGCCATTGGAGGTCGCGATTGTTCAGCTTCCAATAAAAAAGCAGCAACTTGCTGGATTGAATCAAAAGCTGCTGATAGCTGAAACGGGTAAGGTGCGAGAGATTGTCGGCCAGAAGAGTCAGCTTGCTGCGGAGAGCACACTTCTGGAGGCATTGATCGGCGTTCAGAAGTTTTACGCTGACGGCATCTCAGTTACCCCTCTGCTACGTGATTTTGATGCTATTAGAGCTACTGCTGGCCAACTGACGGGAGATGAAGCCGTCCTACAAGAAATCGAGAAGATCCAGCACGCGGTGTCGAGCGCAAATTCACTGTTGGAGCGGGAGCGAACCACCATCAATCAAGGGTTATCCCAACAGGGAAAAGTTATTGGAACTTCAATCATAGCGATCAAGGCCAGGCACCACCAGATTAATCAGACGCTCGATGTCGCTGTTGAGCGTTTGCGCAAGCAAGGTCTAACCGCCTCCATTCAAGAACTCAATACTCTTCTTAAGCAGAGAAAGCAGCTAACCCTCGACATAACCAACTTAGAGGTCCAGACAAAGCAGGCCGACGAACTGCGGGCAAAGCGCACTGCGCTGCTTGCTGAGCTGGAAGAGGTACGTCAGCAGATCAGACAACGCCGCAAAGGGCAGTTGAGCTCGATCAATGAGAACCTGAAACATACCATTCATGATTATTCAGTCTATCTGTACTACGACGAGAGCGGAATGACAGAAGAATTTGCCGCTCTGATCTTGAACGTCATGCACGGCTCGTTTTTCCGTGCCGAGGTTGCGCAGTCCTTATGTGAAAAGATTACTCCGAAAGAACTGGCCGCACTCATTCTTGAAAAAGATGCTACGAAGATCGGTGCCAAGTGCGCTGTCGATGAAGACTGGGCGACGATGCTGATAGACCAATTTGGCCATGTCACAAATCTTCATAAATTACAGGTTACCGATAAGCCGCCAAGGCCCGTGTTCAAGGTGCTGACGAAAACGACTCCAGCAAGACCCATCCCGGTTTCACAGTTGTCAGACGGCCAAAAGCATACGATGTTTCTGACCATCGCGATGTTGGCGGAGTCCAATGATCCGTTGGTCATCGACCAACCAGAGGATGATCTGGATAATGCTTTCATTTTTACCAGCGTCGTCGATACCCTTCGAAAAATCAAAGAAAGAAGACAGGTGTTGATCATTACTCACAACGCTAATATTGCCGTCCTCGGCGACTCGGAGTTAATCTTGCCGATGCGGCGCAATGGTGAAGGCGGCCAGGCATACAATCGAGGGTCGATTGACAAGACCGAGACGCGACAGGCAGCGCAGCACATCCTCGAAGGAGGCGCGTTGGCCTTTCAGAAGAGGAAAGAGATTTATGGTGTGTGAAACCGTTTGTTTTGAAAGGTTCCACGTAACGGCATAATGCGTTGGCGAGACGCAACTGACTGGGACTGTGGCATTCGGTCTCGTGTAGGCTCGGGCTACTCAGTACGATAACAATCGTCTATGCGCATTTTAGGTTGCCATATTCGACTAGTAGGGTGCACCAGTGTGGTGCAGTTTAGGTCACGATCAACAAAAAAGTGTAGCGGAGACTGAGGCGCTGCGGACTTGGACCACGGCGGCCCGTTACCCATCACGGCAGCCTGTAGGATCGCTCGCCGAATTCCAGTTCGCGGTTCCCGCCTCTATTCAGGAGTGCTTCAAACGCCTACCAGCATATTCTCATCGAAGGATGAACCTGAAGGAAGGACGGCCACAGGTCAGCTTCTACTTTGCTTTACTTAGCACAGACCCGGCAACGCCGCTACCGAACCCAGCCACAACCCATTCCACATTGATTCTAAACCACTTAACCATAACTCCCACCCCATCCCCTGCTATCCTATCGCCGCAATGCAAAACGTCGAAATACAAAACAAAGATAAACGTAAACTCACTTCGCGCCTCAACGCGCTCAAATCCACCGGTCCCACAACCCCCGAAGGCAAATCCCGCTCAGCCGCCAACTCCCGCACCCACGGGGCCTACGCTCAAAATCTTATCCTCCCAGGCGAAGAGCCCGCCGATTTCCAAATCCTCCTGGACACCCACCTCCATACCTGGAAACCCACTAACCCCATCGAAGATATCTTCGTCATGGAAATGGCCACCACCCTTTGGAGCCTGCGCCGACAAGCCCCCGCCGAATCCAGCCTCATTCATATTCAAATCCAACGCATGCGTCCCGCCATCGAAGCGGAATTCGACTCCTTTAGTGCGGGAGGCCTCTACGCACTAGCCGTCACCTCACTTCATAGCCATGGCAACGGCCTGTCCCAAATCATCCGCCAGGGTCGTCGATTGCTGCGTCAATACGAAAGCCTTACTCAGCCGCTACTCTCCATGCGCCAGTTGTTTCCACCCGCAATACCCGACCCCATCCGTTACCATCCACCGCCAGTCTCAGAATCGGAACAGGAAAATGAACCCGTTGAAACGAAGCTAACTGATGCCCCAAACACGTACCCATCACTCGCATCGGAAATCGAGTTCACAACCCGTGCAGTATCCTCTATGTTTCACGGCCAGCCAGGCCAGCCAAACCGGCCCAAACGCATTCCAAGGCCGCGTCAAGTTCTGCGCAATCCCACAAACAATAGACGTTGCACTCCACCCTCTGTTACAACTGTGTATCCTGCTAAAGCAGCAAAAGAGGCACACCATGCAACTACGCAATCCCGACCCAGGGCTCTACAATCACGACCTGGCCCCTATCGCCACCGAAAATCGCTCTTGGGGCATCTACAATTACGTATCGCTTTGGGTGGCCATGAGTGTTTGTATTCCCACTTACATGCTGGCCTCCGGACTCATCGCGGGCGGCATGAGTTGGAGCCAGTCCATCGGCACCATTCTGCTGGGTAACTTGATCGTGTTGATCCCCATGTTACTCAATGCCCATGCCGGTGCAAAGTACGGCATCCCCTTCCCTGTGCTGGTTCGCGCGTCTTTTGGAGTGCGTGGTGCGAATGTCCCCGCCGTGTTGCGAGCCTTGGTTGCCTGCGGCTGGTTCGGCATTCAAACCTGGATCGGTGGGCAGGCAATTTATACCATGTTGCAAATCCTTTGGCCCGCATCTGCCCAGTTGCCCGGCGGCGTGTGGATCTGTTTCTTCTCCTTTTGGGCGCTGAACATGGCAGTGATTTGGCGTGGCATTGAAACCATCAAAGTATTAGAAGGGATCGGCGCTCCGTTCATGTTAGTGGTTGGCCTGCTGTTGCTGTTTTGGATCACCAACAAGGCAGGCGGCTTCGGGCCCGTGTTGAGCACGCCCAGTAAATTCAAAACTACTGCCGATTTCATTCGCTTCTTCATCCCTTCACTTACAGGCATGGTTGGCTTTTGGGCCACCGTGGCATTGAACATCCCCGACTTCACCCGCTATGCCAAATCGCAAAAAGCGCAGATGATGGGGCAGGCGTTGGGACTGCCCGCCGCCATGACGTTGTATTCGTTCATTGGCGTGGCTGTCACTTCTGCATCTGCCGTTTTGTTCGGCGAACCCATTTGGGATCCGGTAATTCTGCTCTCCCGATTCAATCAGCCGGTGATCGCCTTCATCGCTTTGATCGCCCTGCTACTAGCCACGTTGAATACCAATGTGGCGGCCAATGTGGTGTCTCCATCGAATGACTTTTCCAACTTGAAACCCAGCCTGATTTCGTTCCGCACTGGCGGCTTGATCACAGGAGTTTTAGGAATCGCCATGATGCCCTGGAAGTTACTCAGCGATTTCAGCTCCTATATATTTGGGTGGCTCGTCGGCTATTCCGGCTTGTTAGGACCCATCGCTGGAATCATGATCACCGATTACTTTCTGGTTCGCGGACGGCAACTGGATGTTGAGGATTTGTACCGTCGTGGTGGCCAGTATGAGTATTCGAACGGTGTAAATTGGAAGGCCATCTTCGCACTTGGCGCGGGAATTGTATTGGCATTAATCGGTCTGGTGCTACCGCCGGTGCGCTGGCTGTACGACTACGCCTGGTTCGTAGGATTCGCAGTTTCCGGAATAGTCTACCTAGTACTAATGCGACGCGAGTAATCTTGTTGTTTGTAAATTCTGGTATATATTTGAGTTAATACAAATACCATGCGACAAAAATGCGCGCTGATTGCTTTTATTTTGATCCCTCTAGCAGCGTTGGCCGCCGACTGGAAGCCGATCCTTGCCGAAGAACTTGCGCTGAAGACGCCCAAGATAGATCCCAATGCCGATGCCGAAGCAATATTTTGGGATGTCAAAATCTACGACATCATTCGAAGTGATTATGTTGAGCATCACCAGGAAAACTATGTGCGCATCAAGATTTTCAATGACCGTGGAGTCAAGTCGCAATCCACTGTGGACATTCCATATTCCACAACGTTGAAAACAACTATCGGTCAGTTGAGTGGGCGCACAATCAAAGCCGACGGTTCCATTGTGAACTTAAAAAGTGACGCGATTTTTGACAAAACCAACGTCAAGGTGGGCAAGCGACTTTCCCTTAAAACTCGTTCCTTCACGCTTCCCGCGGTGGAGCCCGGCGTCATCATTGAGTACCAATGGAAAGAAGTGTACAGCGAAACGTACTTCCGTTATGTCGAACTGAAAATGTATCGCGATGTACCAATTTGGAAAGCCACTTACTACGTTCGACCATTGGTCAGTGACCGGTTCCCCTTCAAAATGGGTTACTACAATTTCAACTGCAAGCCTTCCATGTGGGAGCTGGTGAAGTTGCCAGAACCATTCTCTATGATTCATTTGGAGAACATTCCCGCCTGGCCAGACGAGCCCGATTCCCCTCCAGACCGCGAGGTAAAGCCCTGGGTCTTAATCTACTATTCCGACAAGGAACAATCCAACGCGAAGAAGTTTTGGACCAAGGAATCAAACGACCTCAGTGAAGCGTTCAAGAAAGAAGTGAAGCTGACCAGTGATATTAAGAAGACGGCTACGGAATTGGTTTCTGGCATAAAGTCTGAAGAAGAACAGATGTTGAAAATCGCCGATTTCTGTCGTACAAAAATCAAGAACGTTGCTTTTGATGTGAACGGCATGACGGCTGAAGAACGTTCCAAATTCAAGGGCAAGGAGTTCACACCCACTGGCGATACATTGAAGAGCAAAATTGGATATCCCACCGATATCAACAAACTGTTTGTAGCGTTGGCGCAAGCTGCCGGGTTTGACGCTTATGGCGTGCGCGCCACCAGTGCTGATCGCGCCTATTTCCGCAACGACCTGATGGATTCCTACCTGATGAATTCTGTCTTGGCTGCCGCGAAAGTGGATGGAAAGTGGCGTTTTTACGATGTAACTAACCCCTACATTCCTTCTGGAATGGTGGATTGGGATCAGGAAGGGATGGCCGCAGTGATTCTGCAAGGTAAAGAATTGGCGCTCATACCAATTCCAGTTTCTAAGCCGGAACAGACAAAGATGACTCGCCTTGCGAAATTGGTTCTGTCCGAAGATGGGACGTTGGAAGGATCGGTGGATATCACCATGTCAGGGCATCGTGGTGTGGCGGTGAAGCGGGCATTGGAAAGCCATTCCGATGCCAAGCGTCAGGAAGATATGAAGAAGCGCATTGAAGCAGAGCATGGCGAAGTGGAAGTAAGCAACATCAAGATTGAAAATGTGAACGATCCCTTACTTCCCTTTCACTATACTTACCAGGTGAAGATCATGAACTATGCGCAGCGCACGGGCAAGCGTCTATTCTTTCAACCAGCTTTCTTCGAACATGGGCATAGAGCTCGTTTTGAAAATGCAGAGCGCAAGACCGGCATTGTATTTCAGTACGCCTTCTCGGAAATAGATCAAGTTCGAATTGAAATGCCCGAAGGATATGAGTTGGAATCGCCTGAAGCTCCTGGTTCAGCGAAGCTGGCAAATGTTGGCGATCACTCCATTGAGATTTCAGTGGAAAAGCTGGGGAAGGCGATTGTAACCAATCGCAATTTTGTTTGGGGGAAGGAAGGGCAGACCGTTTTCAACCGTGAGGCTTATACACAGTTAAAGGCGATTTTCGACGAGATCCACAAGCGCGATGAGCACTTGTTGACATTGAGGCAACAATGATCCGACGACTGGTTTTCCCCATCCTATTTGCGGCTTCCGTGCTTTCCGCTGCGGAGAGCGCACCGGGTTGGCTTAAGGAATTGGGACAATCCTCATTGCCCAAATACGCTGCCAAAGTATCGGCAGTGGTGTTGGTGAATGAAGAGTCCACCACGGTGGAAGCTAGTGGACGCCGTCTGCGCACCACCCGCTATGCAGTTAAAATTCTGAACAAAGAAGGTGCCCGTCATGCATCCCAAGGGGATGTTTACTACACCGATACCGGCAAAGTTCGCGATATGAAAGGTTGGCTCATCATGCCATCAGGCAAGGTGAAAGAATACGGTAAAGCCGAAGCAACTGAGATGGGCGCTGGCAGCGGATTGTACGAGCAGGCAAAGGTGCGGATGATCAATGCCGCAAGCGATGCCGATCCTGGAGCGATCTTCGGTTTCGAATCCACCATTGAAGAAAAGTCCGTTTTTACTCAGTATATTTTCGATTTTCAAGATGATCTGCCTTCTTTGCGTTCGGCCATGGTGCTGAACCTGCCTGCTGATTGGAAGGCTGAAGCGAAGATGTTTCGTGGGCTGGATGTGGAAACAATCAAGCCGGAAGTTTCCGGATCTTCCTATCGTTGGCAGTTGGTGAATCTTGCTCCGTTTGAACGGGAACCCGGTGCGCCACGCAGATCTTCACAGAATGCCCGTTTAGTGGTGACCGCGTATCCACCACCCGGTGCATCTTCAACCCGCTTTGAAACGTGGCGCGATGTTTCAGCATGGGGAATGCAGGTCTCAGATCCGTCAGCAAAAATAACTGCGGAATTGCAGACCCAAGCGGAAAAGATCACCGCCAAGGCTACAACGAAATGGGAAAAGTTAAAGGCGTTATCGGAGTATGCTCAACACATCCGCTATGAATCCATACAATTGAATTTATCGCGTGGCGGGGGTTACACGCCGCGTCCAGCGGCCACCATCATGGCCAAAGGCTATGGTGATTGCAAGGACAAAGCTAACTACTTGCGCACCCTGTTAAAGGCCATTGGCGTGGAATCGTTTCCGGTGATGATCTATTCTGGAGATCCACGTCGTACCCGTAAAGAGTGGCCATCGCCCATGCAATTCAACCACGCCATTTTGGCCATGCGCGTTGCTGACGATGTGAAGAGTCCAGCAGTTTTCGATTTTCCAGGCATCGGCCATTTACTTTTGTTCGACCCTACCGATGAAACCGTGCCCTTTGGATTTGTGCCCGATCATGAACAAGACACATTTGCTCTGTTAGCGGCAGGGGATTTGGGCGACATTTTCAAGACGCCCACCACAACGCCAGACGTAAATCACCTGGAGCGGAAGGTGCAATTGAAGGTCACTGCAGAAGGCGATCTAACCGCATCGCTGCAACAAACCAGTTCCGGGCAGGAAGCTTTTGACTCGCTTTGGGCATTCAAGAATCAATCCTTACCGGACTATGTTAAATCAGTGGAGCGGCGTATTTCCCGTGGTGCGGCAGCTGCCAAACTTTCCAAAGTAGAACCTAAGGAAGACGTTGCGGCACACACTTTCCACCTTGCTGTTGACTTCACGGCAACAAATTATGCCAGGTCCATGCAAGGCAGATTGATGATGGTGAAACCGTTTGTGATGAGCTACGCCGGGTTGCCGAATGTCAACGATCCCAAACGGACACAGCCTCTGATCATCAGGCCAGCGTCGTTTAAGGAGAGTATTGAATTAGAAGTCCCCGCGGGATTTGCGGTAGATGAATTTCCCGATTCTGGTTCCATTGAATCTGAGTTCGGCACATACAAAGTGTCTTTCCGCAAGCAAGACAATAAAGTTTACGGAGAGCGCGAATTGGAATTGAGATCGGCCTGGGTCCCAGTTGAAAAGTTCAAAGAGGCTAGAGACTTCTTCGGAAAGTTTGGTGCGACCGAGCAATCCCCGGTGGTTCTTGTCCGGAAGTAAAAAGAGTCTACACTGAAAATATAGTTAGATTTTGCTTTTGGGAGGCGTTTTGAATCAGACCGGCCGGATCAATCCAGAGCAGGCGTTAGCGGAGCATTTGCCGCCGCTCACCAGCCATGAGGCAATTGTAGAAGCGAACCGTTGTTTATTCTGCTACGACGCCCCTTGCACCCACGCCTGCCCCACTCACATTGATGTTCCTCGTTTTATCAAGAAGATTTCCACCGATAACCTGATCGGATCAGCCCGCACTATTTTAGATGCCAACCTGTTGGGTTCCACTTGCGCTCGCGTTTGCCCGGTTCAAGAATTGTGCGAAGGGGCCTGCGTATTAGGTTCGGAACATAAGCCCATCATGATCGGCAGGCTGCAGCGCTATGCGATGGATTATGTTGCCACGCGCGGTATTGATGTTTTCCAGCCCGGCCTTCCGACAGGGAAACGTGTTGCGGTAGTGGGCGCGGGGCCAGCGGGACTTTCCTGTGCAGGTAACCTGGCGCGGCTAGGCCACAGCGTCACGATATTTGAAAAGCGTGAATTGGCCGGTGGGCTTTCCACGTACGGCATCATCGCGCTGCGTGAGCCGGTGGACGCGTCGCTAGCTGAAGTGGAAATGATTAAGCGCTTAGGGGTCAAAGTAGAAACGGGGTTTGACCTGGGTGGCAATCTTCCGTTCACAGATCTTCAAAAGAATTTTGATGCAGTATTTCTTAGCGTGGGCTTGGGTGCAACGCCTGCCTTGAATATTCCAGGCGAAGAAAGTATTGTCGATGGGCTCTACTATATTGAACAGAGCAAGATCAACGCCGCCACCATGAAGATCGGTCGCAACGTGGTGGTGATCGGCGCCGGGAATACGGCGATTGATTGCGCCACCATTGCTAAACGTCTGGGTGCGGAACGCGTGACCATGGTCTACCGCCGCACCGATAAAGAAATGACGGCTTACCCGCATGAATACGAGTTTGTGAAAAATGAAGGGGTTGAGTTTCGCTTTCTCACCCAACCGCTGGGCATGGTGGCAGGTGGGCTTCTATGTCAGCAAATGACGTTGGGCGCACCCGATGCTTCAGGTCGTCCTTCACCGGAACCCATCCCTGGCACTGACTTCATTCTGCCTGCCGACCAAGTGGTGAAGGCCATTGGGCAACAGAAATCATTGCTTGCCGCACAGCTTGGGTTGACCACTGAGAAAGGATTCATTCAGGTGGATCAACAGTTCCAAACCAGCATTCCTGGCGTTTACAGTGGTGGCGATTGCATTCGCGCCAAGGGTTCCGCATCCACCGTGATGGCTGTAGAAGACGGCAAATTGGCCGCCCAATCCATTCATAGGAAACTTACTCATGGCTGATCTAAGCATCAACTTTGCTGGCATTAAATCGCCAAACCCCTTCTGGTTGGCCTCTGCACCACCCAGCAATTCCGGGGCGCAGATTCACAAAGCCTTTGAAGCCGGCTGGGGTGGAGCTGTTTGGAAAACCATTGGCCCACCGGTGCTGAACGTTTCCAATCGCTATGGTGCCTGGCATTCGGGCAGTCAGAAAATGCTGGCCATCAACAACGTAGAAT
Organism: Bryobacterales bacterium; assembly: GCA_043781815.1. Classification (GTDB taxonomy): domain Bacteria; phylum Acidobacteriota; class Terriglobia; order Bryobacterales; family Bryobacteraceae; genus JANXSF01. Next base: position 18,651 of record JAYWBH010000643.1, read on the forward strand.
TGATTTCCGATCGTCCCATTGAAATCAATCTGCGGGAGATGGCTGAAGTGAAACGCGCCTGGCCTGATCGTGCGGTAATCGCATCGGCCATGGTGGAATCGAAGCGTGAGGCTTGGCACGATATTGTCCGTCGCATTGAAGACACCGGTGCCGATGGCATTGAGCTGAACTACGGCTGCCCGCATGGCATGAGTGAACGCGGCATGGGCAGTGCTGTTGGCCAAGTGCCGGAATATTGCGAACAGATCACGTCGTGGGTAATGGAAGTTTCTAAGATTCCTGTGATTGTGAAGCTGACGCCGAACATAACTAACATCGTCATGCCAGCTCGCGCCGCAGTTGCAGCAAAGGCCAACGCATTGTCTTTGATCAATACGGTGAATTCTATTATCGGCGTGGATCTGGATACGCTTCAGTTGACGCCGAGCATCGGTGGCAAAGGCGGTCATGGTGGCTATGCCGGGCCAGCGGTGAAGCCCATCGCGTTAAACATGCTGGCTGCTTTAGGAACCGATCCTATAGTTGCTGGTTCCAGGTTGCCCATTTCAGGCATGGGCGGAATCGCAACCTGGAAGGACGCGGCGGAGTTCCTGCTGTTGGGCGCCAGCAGTCTGCAAGTTTGCACCGCAGTGATGCATTACGGATTTCGTATTGTGGAAGATCTTTGTGACGGGCTTTCTAATTGGATGGATTCGAAAGGCTTTGCCACCATGGATGAAGTGATTGGCAAAAGCATCCATCGCGTTTCCGATTTCAAGGACTTCGATTTATCTTTCCGCGCTGTGGCTCGCATTGATCAATCGAAGTGCATCAAGTGCGATATCTGCTATGTGGCTTGCAACGACACGGCCCACCAATGTATTGACCTGATTGATGCCAGTGGCAAAGTGGTGCCGCCGCATTCCTATGACGTGCGCTCCAATGGAAGGCAAGCCGCAGTGGAAACGCGTCCCATGGTTCTGGTTCGCGAAGCAGATTGCGTAGGCTGCCGACTGTGCTTTAACGTGTGCCCAGTGGATCATTGCATCACCATGGTGGAAGAACCTTCAGGTCGAACCTCCGTCACTTGGGATGAGATCTGCAAAGGTCAGCCGGAAGTAACTGAGGATTGGGAAAAGATGAAGCAGTATCGCGATCAGGTCGGCATTCACATTCACTAATAACTTATGGCACTCCTAATTAAGAACGGCGAAGTAGTTACAGCAGACTCCCGCTATCATGCCGATATCTACGCGGAAAATGAGACCATCACCCGCATTGGTACGAACTTGGAAGCGCCTCCTGATGCTGAGGTGATTGACGCCACCGGAAAGCTTGTCTTCCCTGGTTTCATTGATCCGCACGTCCATATTTACTTGCCCTTCATGGCGACATTTGCCAAAGACACGCATGAAACCGGCAGCATCGCTGCGCTGATTGGCGGCACCACCACTTACCTTGAAATGTGTTGCCCAAATCGCAATGAAGATGCGCTGGAAGGTTATCATTTGTGGAAGTCCAAGGCAGAAGGTCATAGTGCCTGCGATTATTCCTTTCACATGTCAGTTACTAAGTACGGCGAGGAGACCGAATCGCAGTTACGGGAAATTGTTCGCGACGGCATTGCATCGTTCAAAATCTTCCTTGCTTACCAGAACTTCTTTGGTGTGGAAGATCGTGAAATGTACCAGACATTGACATTGGCGAAGAAGCTGGGGGCCATTGTAACTGCGCATTGCGAGAATGCTGAACTGGTGGGTCGCTTACAACAACGTCTGCTAGCCGAGGGCAAGACTGGTCCTCAATGGCACGAGCCCAGCCGCCCTGAATCGGTTGAAGCGGAAGGAACGGGTCGCTTTGCAACATTTTTAGAAAACACCGGGGCAGCGGGGTATGTGGTTCATCTTTCCTGTGAACCGGCATTGAAGGCGGCAATGGCTGCCAAATCGCGCGGTGTGCGAATTTTTATAGAGTCTGTGATTCCGCATTTCATGCTGGATAAAACCTACGCTGAACGTAAAGGCGTGGAGGGGTTGAAGCACATTATGTCGCCGCCCCTGCGAGACAAGCGCAACCAGAAAATATTGTGGACCGCCTTGGCCCAAGGGTTTATTGACACGGTGGGAACCGATCATTGCCCCTTCGATACAGAACAAAAGTTGCTGGGCAAAGCAGTATTCACCAACATCCCCAACGGCATCCCAGCGATTGAAGATCGCGTGAATCTGCTCTATACGTATGGAGTGAATCGTGGCCCGTTAGATCTGCACCGTTTCGTCGATGCCGCCAGCACCCGTGCCGCCAAGATCTTCGGACTGTTCCCGCGCAAGGGCACCATCGCGGTGGGCAGTGATGCTGACTTGGTTGTTTACGATCCGTCAGCAAAAGGCATTATTTCCGCCAGCACGCAGCACGTCAACAACGACTACAACGGGTTTGAAGGAATGATGATTGAAGGCCGACCAACAGAAGTTACAGTGCGTGGCAAGGTGCAAGTGCGCAATGGGGAATTCATAGGGGAACGCGGCAGGGGCAAGTTGTTGAAGCGCGAAGGGAGTTACTTTTAATTGTGGTAGCAATATGCTACCTTAAGATATGAGCCAGCCAGTAAAACTCTCCGACGGTCTTGTCCTTGATGCCCGTATGGCAGGGGATGTTATGGAACGCTCTATTGCCGGGCAGGTGGAATTCTGGGCGAAACTTGGTCGCACAGTGGAAACGCTTCTTGAAGGTCAGCAGGTTATGGACCTTTGCCGAAAAGGGGCAGTTCGCCCCCTCTCAGAATGCTTGGAATCCGTGGACACGCCCGCCGGACGCGAACGTGTTGCCGCCTACTTGCAATCACAACCCTTTCCTCATTACGAACAGCACTCACACCTTCCAGGGTTGCTTACCCGCATTGATGATAAAGGCCAGCGAACCATCGGGCGGTTCGTAAATCGCCAATTTCAACCGGTCAAGGTTAAGACGACCCGATGAACATCGCGCTGCTTAACCAGCGTCCTATCATTGTTGCAATCGCGGGACCGAATGGAGCGGGGAAAACTACGTTTTACCACTCTCAAATCCAAGCTGCCGGGCTGCGATTTATCAATGCTGACGTCTTAACTCGCGAGTTGGTTGTTGATGCCTATACTGCTGCCCGTGTGGCCGATTCTCTGCGGCGAGAACTTGTGCAACAGAGGGAGAGCTTCGTGTTTGAAACGGTTTTCTCCGATCCCATTGGAGACAAATTGGCCTTCCTCAAGCATGCATCTGAGGTGGGCTATACGACCGTACTCTGCTTCATTGGCATCTCAGGAGTAATGATTTCTGAACAACGTGTGGCGTTGAGGATTTCTCAAGGTGGGCACGATGTTCCGAGTGAAAAACTGATTGATCGCTTTCCGCGCACGATGGCAAATTTGAAGTCTGCGCTCAGAGTTTTACCGAAAATATTGATTTTCGATAACGACGATTTGCGCACGCCGTTCCGCCAAGTGGCAAGTTTTGAAGCGGGCCAACTCCAAAAACTCTACAAGCCGGTACCAAAGTGGTTGAAGCCAATGTTCCCGTAGCCGTATCCTTAAAAGATACGATGCTACTCAATCCCAAACGAACCATCGAAGAACTTAAAGAACTCCGCACGCTCACCGCTGATGACAATGGAGCCCAGCGTGTTGCCTGGACCGATACCTGGCTGCGTGCTCGGGCCTGGTTTGAGGCAAAGCTCAACGGCCTGCCCGTGGAGCATCACTACGATGCGGCGGGCAACAGTTGGGTTACTCTACGCGGCGAATCGGAGAAGACGCTGATCATTGGTGGTCACATCGATTCCGTTCCCAATGGCGGATGGCTTGATGGTTGCCTGGACCTTCTTGCTGGCCTGGAAATTCTGCGCCGTTTTAATACAGAATACAATGGACGTCCACCGCTGACTATTCGCGTGGTCGATTGGGCCGACGAAGAAGGCGCGCGCTTTGGACGCAGCCTGCTTGGCTCTTCTGCATTTGCCGGGACACATTCCATTGCGGCAGATCGCAGTCGCACCGATAAAGACGGCATTCGTCTTGAAGACGCCCTGCGTCGTTGTGGTGTGGAGATTGACCGTTTCCCCGATGCCACTCGCGAACAAAAGAACGCCGCAGCCTACCTGGAACTTCACATTGAACAAGGCCCTGTCCTTGAAGATTTAGGATTGCCGCTGGGCGTGGTGTTGGGCACCAAAGGTGTGGAACGGCACGCCATCACATTCCATGGTCAAGAGGCGCACTCCGGTTCAACTCCCATGAACGTACGTCGCGACGCGTTGGCTGCAGCGGCAAAGTTGGCCCTGGAAATTCGTAACATTGCCGGAAAGCATTCCGATGCCGTCTGCACTATGGGTAGCGTGAAAACGTTCCCAGGCATTGTCACCGCAGTGGTGGGCCGTTGCGAAACCACATTGGATCAGCGCGATTTGGACGCGACCGTTCTAGCGCAAATGTTCGCTGAAGCGAAGCAGGCATCAACCCGTTTCGCCGCTGAAGAAAGGTGCACTGTGGAATGGTCCCGCATCTGGAACATTGAACCCGTACCGTTCCATGCTCAACTGGTGGAATTTTGCGCGCAGGCCGTTACGGAAACCGCAGGCACTTGCCATCGTCTGCCGTCTGGCCCACTTCACGACGCCGCAGAAGTTGCCCGTGCCGGAATTCCTTCTGTGATGATGTTCGTTCAATCGTTGGGGGGCATCAGTCACAACAAGATTGAAGATACTCGGGAAGAACATTTGGAAATGGCGGTTACGGCGCTGGATCGGTTGGCGACCAAGACTGCGATCTGGATACTCAATCAGGGATGAGCCTTCCCACACTGCGCACGATTTTGGAACTTCCTGCATTCCGGGAAGCCGAACTTTTGAGCGGTCACACCAAACTGGATCGAGTCATTGGCTGGGTTCACGTGGCTGAAGTCTTGGATGCCTGGCGCTTTCTTTCCGGTGGGGAACTGATACTCAGCACTGGCGTAGAACTTGCTCGTGTCAGTCCTGAAGAACAGAGCAAGTTTTTACGCGCACTGGATCAGGCGGGTGCTCATGGCTTGGCAATCGAACTGGGGCAGTGGATGCGCCAGGTGCCTACGGAACTTCTGGACACAGCCCGACAATTGGATTTTCCGCTACTGGCCTTTCATGCCGAAGTACGATTTGCTGATCTGACCCGTGCTGCGCACGAACGAATTTTGCGGCCAAGTTCCGACCCTCAAAATGATCCACCGCTTCAGTCCATACTTGATGCGTTGATTGAGACTGGTCGTGACAAACATTTTCTGGCACGCCAGTTGGGTCCGTTACTACTGCTGCCCAGTCGCCCGAAAGCAACGTTGGTTGCAACACTGGAAGCCCTGCTTGAAACCAGTTTCAACATCGCCCAAGCAGCGCGGCGCTTAGGCGTAAGGCGGCAAAGTATTTATTACCGGTTGGATCAACTTCATGGATTGCTAGGGCCGCTGGATAATCAAGAACGCTACGTAGGCCTTGCGATTGCGCTAGCTCTGCTTCGTCGTGATGCCGTCTAAAACCAATTAAGGAGCAATCCAAACTGGTAAATCAACCGCTGCCGTTTGCCCTGCTTCCACATGAACCACCGCGGCCTTGCTCAGTTCCAACAGATCTTCATCCAATTCATCCACATCGAAACTGCACAATATCCGGTAGTCCCCTGGTGGAAGACTTTCGAAACGAAACTGACCCGTAGTATCGGCCAGCACTACTAAATATGGGCTGCCTAGCGACCTACGAGCCGCATCGCCTACTGGTGCCAAAAACACCGGTGCCCCAACTATGGGTTTCCCATCGGTCATCACTTTGCCGCTGACCTGGCTGGCACGGTCCGACACAACCACTCTGATTCGTGAAGCACCTCGTGATTCTACAATTACCTCGTACCAATCAGGACTGCGCTCCGTTTTTGAAGGTCGCCTGGAAGTAACGAAAGGCTGTGCAATGGATTCCACATACTGACCACTCGGCACTTGAGCGCGGAACTCCCAATGCCCTGGGGCAAGTGCCGTTCGTGGAGTTTTTATTTCCTGCACGACTTCTGTTTCCGCTAAGTCCTGACGGCGTCCTATTAACTTATAGTTGATATTGGTAACGGCGTTGGAACCGGCTCGGCGGATCTCAAACTCCATTGTTGGGGGTTGCAATAATAGTATGTTGACTGAATCGTCATTCCGTCCCAGAGTAAGTTCCACAAAGCCCGCTAACCTTCCATCCTTCAAGGTTGCAAATACTTCGTAATTGCCCATGGCCAACCCCTCAAAACCGTACTTTTCACCGCACGTTACTGAAATACTTCGACGACCGGTTTCAGAGGATATGGATACGGATGCAGGTTCAAACATGTTATCGCAAGTAACTGAGCCGCCCAGGTGGAATAGGGATCCTGGTTCTGGAGTAACATCGGCATAAGCGGTGTCGGCATCCACACTTACTCTATGTATGCGGGCATCCCGCAATTCGCGTCCCTGAGGGCCATAAGTTGGCGACCAACCAGTGCCATCTTCGAGTATGTGCCCGCCGGAACGAATCCAATATTTGCCTGGGCTAAGGCCGTGAATTCGATACACACCACGGTCATCCGACGTCCCAGATGCAACAGGTCGCAACGGCAACTTGGCGCGATAGGCAACCACGGGAACTCCAGTAGTGCCAATGCCATTTTCGTCCAGCACGCGCCCCGTGAGGGCACCTTTATGGCGCATGCGCAGCTCAGCGAAAAGGGAGGAATCGGCAGTAACCTCAATGGGAGTTCCGTGACCGATGGGGAGTCTTTGCCCATACGCAGCAGGGAAATATCCTTGACGATTGGCACTGAGAATATAGATCCCCGGAGCAATGGAGGGAAACAAAAATTGACCGCTTCTACCCGCTCTTACTGATATCGGTACACGGGCAACACCATCGGCTTGTGGCACAGCATCCAGTCGGATGACGGTTCGCGACGCCGCGCGCCCTGAGGCATGTTCGATCACTACGCCTTGAATGGTTCCAGCATCAAGCGGGAAGATCGCGATTACTAGAACCAGAATGCGAAGCATATGAATAAGACGAAGCCGTCACGTCCTTCGTTGAGGGGAATCTGCAAGGTCCAAATGTTAGTGGTGCCAGTCCCCAACACAGCGGAACCCAGTGGAACTATCGCCTTCACCATTCAACCCGCCCCAGGCTCGGTTGGAAACGCGCACTGGCTGCTGGCCACTGCTCCAAGCACCCCCGCGTCCGACTCGACGTTTCTCCGTTACCATTGGTGGACCTAACGGATCACGCATCGGGCTTTGGGCATAATATTTCGGATCATACCAATCGGCAACCCACTCCCACACGTTGCCCAGCATGTCGTAAAGTCCCCACGCGTTGGCATCTTTCAACGCCACTGGTTGTGTTTGATGCTGTCCATACCATGCAATCCGATTCAATTCGACCTTGGGTAATGTAGAGCCTCCTGCGCGAGCGGCATATTCCCATTCAGCCTCGGTCGGCAAGCGCATTCCGATGGCTTGGCAGTAAGTCTTCGCCTGTTCCCAATCTAAATTTTCTACTGGTCGGTCAGCACCTTTGAAGACACTGGGATTCCACTTACTAACTCGCAAAAAGGCTGACTGAGTAACTTCTGTTTGTCCTATCCAGTAACTGTTACTTATCTCCACTTCATGCGCAGGATTCTCATCCAGATCACAAGGGGCATCCCCTGCGGAACAACCCATGATGAAACGTCCCGCCGGAAGGAACACATACCGCAAACCATCTGCGGGATTCACTTCAACGCTGCCAACTCGCGTACCTTGCAAACGCAGCAGTTCATTTTGGAGATCCTGAATCCGATTCATGGTGGAAGCTTGGCCCACCATACGAAGTTCCTCGCTCCGATCGCGCTCTTTGCGCCAATGCCAGCATAGATAGAGCAATAGCCCGAAGACGAACAAACCCGCCATACGAATCGACCAGCGGCTCATATGGCGGCAAGCGCCTGAAGGTCCAACATGACCCCGCGCTTCCCCACATTTTGTCCCACCGTTGAACCCAGCACCGCCACCACGCCTTCGCATTCATGAATATGGCCGCAGTAGAAACGCACCGGCTGTTCAGTGGCGATAAATTGCGCCACGGCATTGCTTCCAAAATGCGCATCAGGCTTAATGCCATCGAGTGGTGTATCTTTCGGAGGACAATGACAAATAAGAATCATCGGCTTCAATCCGCGAAAAGCATCCAGGCGTTGGGCGATTTCTGCCTCACTGAATTCACCTGGTGTATTAAACGGAGTTGGATTGGAATACCCTAATCCGACGATGTGGAATCCGTCCAATTCCACGGCTTGTCCATGCAAGGAACGAAAGCCGAATTGCTGGCAAAAATGGGTAATATCGCTTTCTGATTCATGGTTGCCGGGCATCACAAACAGCTTGTCGGAATGCCGTCGCATTACTTCACCAGCCGCTTCCAATCCCCGAGCCCAACTTACTAAGTCACCGGCAGCGATATAGTAATCCACTTCCATATTCATCAGGTGGGAGAGGGCTTTCAAGTCATTGTGAATGTCGGAAAAGATAAGTATCTTCACTGGGATAACCACTTGCTTCTATCAATGATCGCGGTCGACACTATTGAACGCCAAGTCGGCATTTCTCAGCGAAGATTCTAAGCCACAATCTCTTTCACCACGTTCCCAGCCACATCCGTCAATCTGAAGTTACGACCACTATAGGGATAGGTCAGCTTGGTGTGATCCAGGCCCATCAAATGCAGCACAGTCGCGTGCAGGTCGTGGACATGCACTTTGTTTTCTACTGCCTGATATCCGAAATCATCCGTTGCGCCGTGGGCTATGCCGCCCTTAACTCCGCCGCCTGCAAGTAGAGTAAAGAAACCTTCGTTGTTGTGATTGCGACCGTTTTGCACGTTGATGCGGCCAGCTACTTCCGTCCAGGGTCTGCGACCGAATTCGCCGCCGATGATCACTAACGTTTCCTTCAGCAGCCCAGATGCTTTCAAGTCCTGTAGTAAGGCAGCAATTGGTTGATCGGCTTGTTGGGCCAACTTACGATGCACCATAATATCGTGATGGCTGTCCCACGGCTTATCGTTGCCGAAGTAGACTTGCACCACGCGCACACCGCGCTCTACCAAGCGGCGAGCTACCAGACAGCCGCGCGCAAAATCACCGTCACGAGTGGCTGATTTGATCTTCATTTCCGATGTATCGCGCATGCCCGTTACGCCGTACCGTTCACGCACCGCTTCCGGTTCCTTGGAGACATCGAAGGCATCCATTGCTTCGGCCTGCATGCGGTAAGCGACTTCCATGGATTGAATGCGACCTTCCAATTGGGAATCGGGACCGCGCTTTTCAAGTTCCATGCGATTCAACTTTTCCCACAGTTCCACGCGCTTCTTTTGTTCTTCCACGTTGCCGGAATGGCTGCGCAGATGTTGAATCATCTTTTCCGGATCGGTTTCATCGCAAGGCACATAGGTCCCTTGATAGACGGCCGGAAGGAAGGCGGAACTCCACAATTGCGAACCGACATCGGGCACGCCAGCGCACATGGAAATGAAGCCGGGCAAGTTCCGATTTTCACTTCCTAACCCATAAGTGAGCCACGCGCCCATAGATGGAAATCCTGGAATGATGCGGCCCACGTTCATCTGCAAGATAGCCTGCGGATGCGCGGGCAGATCGGTATGCATGGAACGGATGACGCAAATATCGTCAATACACTGGGCTGTTTTCTGAAACAGGTCGCTGACTTCTAAACCACTTTTGCCGTAACGCTTGAACGGGAAGGGCGATTGCATCAGCTTGCCGCGTTCCTGTTTGGCTTTGGGGAAGTCGCCGGGCATGGCCCCACCGTTGAATTTGGTCAACATGGGTTTGGGGTCGAACGTATCCACTTGCGATGGGCCGCCGTTCAAAAACAGAAAAATTACTTGCTTGGCTTTGGGGGCAAAGTGCGGCGATTTCGGTAGCAATGATCCGGCATCTGCTTGCGCCTCTTTGGCGAGTAGACCGGCCAACCCCACCATCCCGAATCCGTTCCCTGCCTGCCGAAGTGCTTCGCGCCTGGTAATCATATATTCTCCGTTAATTCACAAACAACAGTTCATTGGAACTGAGCAATACCTGCGCGTACGGCAACCAGTTGGCTTGACCCTTGGCTACAAAATCGCGACCAATTTGAATTTCCTGGGCTGTGGCTTCGCGCCCGAAGACAATGCGGTAGG